>JAHIOK010000229.1 GCA_018895315.1 Actinomycetota bacterium
CGATCGTGTAGAAGATCTCGATCGGCATGTTGTAGCGCAGCTGCGCGGGAAGGCCGGTCTGTCCGCGGCGACGACGGTAGGCGATCATCGCGAAGATCGTCAGACCCCAGGTGATGACACCGACAATCAGCAGCACGATCCACGAGTTGACCCAGAGACCGGCGACCATGTCCGTGTGGTTGGTGGCGGCCTGGCCATCCTCGGTGAAACCGGGGAGGAAACCATGCAGCTCCGTGGGGGTGCAACCCGCGAGGGTGACCGCCGTGGCGATCCCCACCGGGACTGCTACCCAGCGAAGGAGACGTTTCGAGGGCACTGTGCACCTTTCCCGGGACGAGCAAATGACACTCGTTATTCTAGGGCAACCTCTCACCGGATTCAGGCCATCCGTCCAGCGGCGACCTGTGTCGAGGCACGTTACTGAGCGCCGGGAAGGCACGACAGAACACCGGCCGCGACGCCGGGTGAGGAGCTGCGAATCAGTGGAAGCTGTCGCCGCAGGCGCAGCTGCCGGCAGCGTTGGGGTTGTCGATCGTGAAGCCCTGCTCCGAGATCGTGTCCTTGAAGTCGATGGACGCGCCGTCGAGGTAAGGAACGCTCATGTCATCGATGATGACCTCGACCCCATCGAAATCGACGGTCTTGTCACCATCGAGCATGCGCTCGTCGAAGTAGAGCTGGTAGATCAGGCCGGAGCATCCACCGGGCTGAACGGCGACGCGCAGACGAAGATCATCGCGGCCTTCCTGCCCGAGCAGGCTCTTCACCTTCACCGCGGCGGCATCCGTGAGCTGGACGCCGTGGGCGCGGACGATCTGGTCGGTCGACAGGGTGGTGTCGGTCATGACGCTCCTTCTGGGCGGGCCGGCTGTGCAGCGGACATGTCGATTCTACGCGTGGTGGACGCGAGAGGACGCGGTCACGCGGATCGCGTATCCAGATTCTCCAGGAGGAGGGCCTCAGCGAGGAGCGCATGACGGAACGTATCAAGATGCAACGACTCGTTCGGGCTGTGGGCGCGGGAATGCGGGTCCTCCACGCCCGTAACGAGGATCTGGGCACCGGGGAACTCCCGCACGAGGTCGGAGATGAAGGGGATCGATCCTCCGACGCCGAGGTCGACGGGGGCGACCCCGTACCCCTCATGCAAGGCCTCGCGGGCGGAAGCGACGGCCCAGCCGCTCGTATCGACGAGGAAGCCGTCACCGAAATCAACATCGGTGAACTCCAGCTGTGCACCGAACGGGGCGTGTGCACGCAGATGCGCCTCGACGGCGTCGAAGGCCTCGTGCGCCGGCTGGCCGGGGGCGACTCGTGCACTGATGACGACAGAGATCTCGGGGCTGAGGGTGTTCGAGGCGTTACGGACACTCGGCGCGTCGATGCCGGTGATGGTGATGGACGGCTTGTTCCAGATTCGGCTGAGGATCGCGTCGCGCCCGATGGGCTCGACACCTTCAGGCAGACCGGCCTCGTCGCGCAGGGTCTCTTCGGAATAGTCGGGGGTGTCGGCATCGCGCACCGCCATACCTTCCACGGCGACCGCGCCGTCCCGGTCCCAGAGGGTCGCGAGCAGGGTCACGGTCGCCATCATCGCGTCGGGCACGGCCCCGCCGAACATCCCGGAGTGCGACGCATGATCCAGGGTGCGCACCGTCAGAGTGAACCGCGCATTGCCGCGAAGCGACACGGTGAGCGCTGGCGTCGCGGCGTCCCAGTTGCCGGAATCCGCGACCACGATGACGTCGGCGCGCAGAGCATCGGCGTTATCGGAAAGGAACGTGGAGAACGAGCGCGAACCCGCCTCCTCCTCCCCCTCGATGAACAGGACGACACCGAGATCGAAATCCGCACCGAGCGCGTCCTTCAGCGCGCGAAGCGCTCCGATGTGCGCCATCACGCCGGCCTTGTCGTCGGCGGCACCGCGGCCGTACAGGCGTCCGTCGCGCACCGTCGGCTCGAAAGGCGGGGATTCCCAGAGCGACTCGTCGCCGACCGGCTGAACGTCGTGGTGGGCATACAGCAGAATCGTGGGTCGACCGTTGCGAGCCGGGCGGGTCGCGAGCACCGCCGGCATCCCACGCTCATCCGAATCCGGGATGGCCGCGTCACGAATCACGACCGACTCGAACAGCCCGGTCCCCTCCGCCAGCGCTGCCACGGCCTCGGCGCTGCGGCGCACTTCGGCGGGGTCGAAGCCGGGGAATGCGATCGATGGGATACGCACCAGGGCGCCCAGATCGGCGAGGGCGGCGGGGATCACCGAGGCTGCGGATTCCCGCACCGCCTCGGTTCGGGACAGCTCAGAGGTCATGCGGGTAATCTTAAAGGGACACCATGACGCAATTCTGAGGATGAACCGTGGCAAAGACCCCCGCAGCACCCGCGCCGAACGACGCGCCGTCCGAAGGCACCACCGTGAACGGTGCCACCCTGACGGGTAAAGGCCACGCGACTCCGACGCGTGCCGAGCAGGAGGCTGCGCGTCGCCGACCGCTCGTGGCCGACACCAAAGAGGCCAAGGCGCGGGCGAAGGCCGATATCGCCGTACAGCGCGAGAAGGCCCGGATCGGGATGGCTGCCGGTGAGGACAAATACCTCCCGGCACGCGACAAGGGACCCCAGCGCCGCTTCGTCCGCGACTACGTGGATGCCGGATGGCACATCGGTGAGGCCGTCATGCCGCTGATGGTGCTCGTCATCATCGCGACCTTCATCAGCATCGCCGCGATTCAGTACTACTCGTTCATCGCGCTGTGGATCTTCATCGTCTTCGTCATCATCGACATGATCGTGCTGTCGTTCCGGGTGAAGAAGGCCGTACGCACCAAATTCGGTGCGGATCGGATCGAGAAGGGCCTCGGCTTCTACGCCGCGATGCGTACGATCCAGATGCGGTTCATGCGCCTGCCCAAGCCGCAGGTGCGTCGCGGCCAGTACCCGGCCTGACCTGCGCGGTCAGCGAGCGGGTTGCGACCGGTTCAGCGCGCAGCCGCGAGTCCGCGGTTGATCTGACGTGCCCACAGCGGCCCTCGGTAGAGGAACGCTGTGTAGCCCTGCACGAGGTCGGCGCCGGCATCCAGTCGTGTGCGCACGTCGGCGGCGGTGTCCACACCGCCCGCCGAGATCACGCAGAACTCCGCAGGCACGACGGAGCGGACGATACTCAGCACTTCGATCGCGCGCGCCTTCAGAGGAGCGCCGGAGAGCCCGCCCTCCCCCGCGGCGGCGACCACCGCGGGATCGGTGCGTAGTCCCGCACGAGAGATCGTGGTGTTGGTGGCGATGAGGCCTGACAATTCCAGCTCGACCGCGAGCCCGGCGATAGCCTCCACATCGTCATCGGAGAGGTCCGGCGCGATCTTCACCAAGAGCGGCGTGGCCCCGGCGGCCTCCCGCACCGCGGTGAGCAGCGGTCGGAGCGTCTCGACGGCCTGCAGACCGCGCAGTCCCGGAGTGTTCGGGGATGACACATTGACGACGAGGTAGTCCGCGAGCGGCGCCAGCAGGCTCGCGCTGCGCACGTAGTCCGCCGTCGCCTCGGAGACGTCGACGACCCGGCTCTTGCCGATGTTCACACCGACGACCGCACGTCGGTTGCGACGACGGAGGATCTCCAGTCGCTGGGCCGCAGCATCGGCGCCCCGATTATTGAAGCCCATGCGGTTCACGACCGCGCGATCAGGAATGAGGCGGAAAAGACGCGGTCGCGGATTGCCGTCCTGCGGGATCGCCGTGATCGTGCCGATCTCCACGTGCCCGAAGCCCAGGGCATAGAGCCCGCGAGCGCCCACGACGTCTTTGTCGAACCCGGCAGCGACACCGAACGGCGAGTCGAAGTCCAGGCCGAGGGCGCGAGTGCGCAGCGAGGGTGCGGGCTTCGTGAATGCCCTCACGACGGCCGCGAACGGCGCAACGCCCATCATCCGGATCACGCGCATCGCCACGTGGTGCGCGGACTCGGGGTCCATACGTGAGAGGACGGTCCGGAAGAGGAGGGGATACATCCCCGCCAGATTACCGGGAGTCGGAGGTGTCGGCGGACTCGGGGTCGATCGTCCGCGCGTGATCGGCGCGCAGTTGTGCGATCGACGACTCGAAATCCTCGAGAGACTCGAAGGCCTGATAGACGCTGGCGAACCGCAGATACGCGACTTCGTCGAGCGAGCGGAGCGGACCGAGGATGGCGAGCCCGATGTCGTTCGTGTCAACCTGCGACGAACCGGTCTGGCGCACCGCCTCCTCGACAGTCTGCGCGAGCACCGCCAGGTCGGCCTCGGTGACCGGGCGCCCCTGGCAGGCCTTGCGCACGCCGGAGATGACCTTCTCGCGGGTGAACGGCTCGACCACACCCGAGCGCTTGATCACGTTGAGGCTGGCCGTCTCGATCGTCGAGAATCGACCCCCGCACTGGGGGCACTGACGACGGCGACGGATGCTGAGGCCGTCGTCACTCGTGCGTGAATCGATCACGCGCGAGTCGGAATGGCGGCAGAAAGGGCAGTGCATGGCTTCGTAAGACTACGCGTCGAAGCGTGCCTCGACCGCCTCACCGTGAGCTGGCAGCGCCTCGGCATTCGCCAGGGTCACGATCGCCTCGCGTACGGCGGCCAGCGCGGCATGGTCGTACTCGATGACCTGCTGCGGACGAAGGAACGTCGAGGCCGACAGGCCCGATGAATAGCGCGCCTGACCACCGGTGGGCAGGATGTGATTGCTGCCTGCCAGATAGTCTCCGAGGCTCACCGGGGTGTGCGCGCCGACGAACACCGCACCGGCGTTGACGAAGTCCTCCGGGTGCGGATCGTCCAAGTGCAGCTCGAGGTGCTCCGGTGCGTACGCGTTGCTGAAATCGGCTGCTGCCTGCAGGTCGTCCACGAGAACGATGGCGGACTGCGGTCCTGCCAGCGCCGCGGCGACCCGCCGAGCGTGCCGGGTGCGGACGGCGCGCTCGGCGATCTCGTCGGCCACCGCCGAGGCCAGTCGCTCGGACATCGTCACCAGGAGCGCGGCAGCCTGCTCGTCGTGTTCGGCCTGGCTGATGAGATCGGCGGCGACGAGCCGCGCGTCGGCGGAGTCATCGGCAACCACGAGGATCTCCGTGGCGCCGGCTTCGGAATCCGTGCCGACGAGTCCCGCCACGGCACGCTTGGCGGCGGCGACGAAGTTGTTGCCCGGTCCGGTGACGACGTCGGTCGGAGCGAGACCGATCCCTTCCACTCCGTGGGCGAGGGCCCCGATCGCTCCGGCACCGCCCATCGCGTAGACCTCGGTGACGCCGAGAAGGTGCGCTGCGGCGAGGATGACGGGGTGGACTCGGCCGTCCTGGTCACGCTGAGGCGGCGAGGCGAGAGCGACCTCGGTGACGCCGGCGACCTGAGCGGGCACGACGTTCATGACCACACTCGACGGGTACACGGCCTTGCCGCCCGGCACGTAGACGCCGACGCGACGCACCGGCTGCCAACGCTGGGTGACGCGTGCACCGGGACCGAGATCGGTGACCACCGGCACGGGCACCTGCGCGGCAGACGCCTGGCGCACGCGTCGAATCACTTCTTCGAGCGAAGAGCGCACCGCCGGATCGAGTCCCGAGAGCGCCTCCACGAGGTGCTCGACGGGAACCCGGATCGCGTGACCTTCGACCCCGTCGAACTGCGCCGCCTGCTCGCGCAACGCCGCTTCGCCGCGCTCAGCGACATCGCGCACGATGCGCGCAGCCGTGGCGAGCGCTTCTTCTCTCGCCGCGGCAGCACGAGGAACGGCCGCGAGCAATTCGGTCGCGGAAAGCGAGCGTCCGCGCAGATCTATTGTGCGAAGCATCAGCCGCGTGTCACTCCGGAGACATCGTGCAGGTAGCCGACGCGACCGTCTTCGTGACGGATGATGTAGACAGCACCGCGATCTTCGATCACGAGCGCCCACGCGGTCGGACCGACCCGGAACAGCGGAGCGCCCGTCTCGTCGACGACGTCGCGCTCGACGGGGGCAAGCGCCCAGAACGCCTGGTGTTCGACGGACGGTGCTGCATCACCCGTGGTCAACGGCTCGTAGCTCTCGCGGGTCTGTGCCGGAGCCCACTCGTCACTCGGCGACTGCGCCGCCACGCTCCCCTGGGCGCCGCTGTCGGCCGGGGTGTAGTCGTCGCGGTACGCGAACTCCGCCGTGTCATAGGTCTGTTGCGGTTGGTAGAGCCCGCTGGCTGCCGGTGCGTGCTCCCCTGCCTGCGAGTGGTCCGCCGCAGGGGTGTGCTCCACCGCGGGTGCGGGGCGTGGAACGACCGGACGCACCGGACGGGCGCTGCGGTGAGCGATGGCCTCAGGGCGATCGCGGAAGTCTTCGCCCAGCACCGGGAGGTGCGGGGCGAGGACCGTGAGGACGACGCCGGCGAGCATGAGGACGAACTCCACCCACATCACCCAGGTGCGCACCCAGATACCGTTCACGGCGGCGAAGGCCACCGTTTCCCACACGAACTGCAGCCAGAGGGCCGCGGAAACCGAGAAGGCCACGGAGGCGAACTGATCGATGCCCAGCGAGCCGACCCCGCGGATACCCAAGGGCGAGAGGCGACGCAGCACGATGAGGAAGACCGCGACGGTCGGAACGGCGATCGTGAGGATCCACAGCAGTCCGGAGGTCCAGACCGAGTCGCGAAGGCCACTCACCGGGAAGAACGAGACGACGAACGCGACGAGCCACACCCCCGCCAGTGCCACCTCGCGGATCGAGAACGGACCCACTCCGTACTGCGGCGGCCGCGTGTCTGCTGCGGTCGTATCGTCGGTCGACGCGTCGGTGTGAATCTCGTCCACGCCGGTCGGGTCGGATGTCTGGTTCAGCTGCTCGTCCGTCACAGTCGTGTCTTCCTCCGAGGGATGCGCGAGCGCGCGCACGCGCGTCGCCCCGATAATACCTGCGACCGCTGTACGAAAGGGTGCTCAGCCCAGACAGTTGGGGCCGAGGAGACCCTTCAACTCGCCGTACAGGTCCGCGGTGACACGCACGGGCATCGGCACGTCGAAAACCTTCGCCGACCCGCCCTTGTGCAACCGGAGGACGACCTCCGCGGACCCGCGATGACGTGCGAGCACCGCGGAAAGCTCACCGATCACGCTCTCGGTCGCGCGGTTCTCAGGCATGACGAGCACCAGAGCGCCCGAATCATCCATGTTGCCCATGTCGGGGGCGAACGCCGACACGGCGTGCAGATTCATCCCGTCGTCGCGGCGGGAGACACGACCTCGCACGACCAGGATGGAATCGGCGACCAACGTCGGCTGGAACTCCTGATAGGTCTTCCCCATGAACATCACGGTGATCTCGCCGTTGAAGTCTTCGACGGTGATCATTCCGTAGGGGTTGCCGCTCTGCTTGGCTACACGGTGCTGCA
>JAHIOK010000230.1 GCA_018895315.1 Actinomycetota bacterium
CGCCGTCGCGCCGATGCAGTCCAGCTTCACCGACACCGTGCGTGATGTGCTGCGCTCACTCGGGTTGACCGACGAGGCGCCACCGGCGGGGGGTGCGCTCCGGGATGCGTGGGAGGCGCGTTCGGCGATCCTCCGCCTGGCCGAAGAGGCCGCGCCGGGGACGAGCCTGCGGGTGTTCAGCGATGATCTGCTGGCGCGAGCGAAGAGCCAGCATGAGCCCGCGTTGCGGACGGTGACACTCGCCACACTGCACGCAGCCAAGGGACTCGAGTGGGATCACGTGCATCTCGTCGGGCTGTCCGAGGGATTGCTGCCCATTTCGTACGCGACGACGTTCGAGCAGGCCGATGAAGAACGCCGCCTGGCGTACGTCGGCATCACGCGGGCCGGGCGAGCGCTGTCGTTGTCGTGGTCGCGCGGACGGGGGCGGATGGAACGGCAGCCGTCGCGGTTCCTGCAAGAGATCGGCACCCGCACCCTGCATGCGGGGGATGCGCGCGCCACGAGCGCCGGGCAGAGTCGACGCGCAGCGTCACCGAGTGGCCGATCCGCCGACCGGCCGCAGGCTCGCTGAACAAGCGGGCAGCAGTCAGGCCGACCTCTGCAGAGAAGGCGGGGCCCGCGGGCGGGAGTTCTCGCCCCAGCAGCTGTGAGGCGATCGCGGGCCACGCCGGATCGGCGTCGATGCGGTGCATCTCCACGCAGGCCAAGCAGCCCGTGACGCCGGGCTGAACGAGCGGACCGACGACCGCCCCTGCTCCGGTGAAGACGATCGGTAGGTGCGGCACGTCGGCGCGGAGCAGGGCCGCCGCAGCGCGCGGGTCCACGACGTGGTGCGACAGGAGCACCACGGGGGACTCGCTCGGAATCGTCGATGAGTGCAGTGCGCCGCCCGAGACCCGCTCCACCCGGATTCCCGGTGCGGCCAGGGACGTCGCCACCGCCGCGGTATCTGCGTGTGGCACAGAGTCGGGCGTCGCAAGGCGCACGAGGCCGGGCAACGACGGGCGCGGCCTCTCGAGCGCGGGCCGAACCAGCTCGAGCAGAGCGCGGGCGGCCGTCGGAGGAGCCCCGTATAGCGCCGCCATCGGGGCGATCGCCGACTCGGGGATACCGCGGCCGAGTTCGTGGATGATTCTCTGCTGCCACGGCTCAGGATCGTCGATCACCGCGACGGCATCGACACCGAACTGCAGACGCGTGACGGAGCGCCATACGGGCGGATGAGCGGGGTCGATGCGGAGCATGCCCCGATTGTGCGCCGATCGTGCCCGGCCGAACCGCTCTCCACAGAAAACACCGTCGACGGCCGCAACGGACCGGTCTGGGGAGGAATCGCTAGACCGGCCGCGGGTCTTCCGGATCGCCGGTTCCGTCGTCTTCGCCCGCGAGCAACCGGTCGAGGGCATCGTCCATCTCATCGCGCACCGGGTTCTCGCCTCGAGCACGTGCCTCCAGCCGAGCAACGAGTGCGGCGGGATTGTCGATGTCCTCCGAGGTGGGCATGAGGTCGGGGTAGTCCCACAGTGCGTCGCGTGCGGCAATGCCCGCGGCATCCGTCACTGCTCGCCACATCGCCGCAGCCTCGCGCATGCGACGTGGTCGCATCTCGAGTCCGACCAACGACCCGAGCGCCTTCTCCGCGGGTCCGCCGACGGCACGCCGACGCCGGACGGCTTCCGCGATCCGGACCGCAGAGGGAAGACGAGACGTGGCGTCCTCGGTCACGACATCGACCCAGCCTTCGATGGTGGCGAGCAGGTTCTCGAGTCGGGTGAGCGCCGCGATCTGCGCCTCGGACTTTTCGGGCAGCAGCGCGCCGCTCTCGAGCGCTTTGCGCAACTCGTCGGGCTCGGACGGGTCGAAACGTGCGGCGAGGTCTTCGAGTGCGCTCGTGTCGACGTGGACCCCGCGCGCGAATTCGGACACCTGCGAGATGACGTGCAGACGCAGCCACTTCGCGTGCCGAAAAAGGCGCGCGTGTGCAAGTTCGCGCGTCGCAATGTAGAGCGCGAGCTGGTCTTCGGGAATCTCGAGATCCCGACCGAAGTCGGTGAAGTTCTGCGGGAGGATCACTGCGTCTCCG
>JAHIOK010000231.1 GCA_018895315.1 Actinomycetota bacterium
ACCTCCCCGCCCCGTCGTACAACGTCGCGCCGACCGACCAGGTGGCGATCGTGCTCGATTCCTCCAAGACCGAGCCGCCGACCAGGCGCCTCGAGAAGGCGCGCTGGGGCCTCGTACCGGGGTGGGCGAAAGACCCGGGAATCGGTGTCAAGGCGATCAACGCTCGAGCCGAAGAGGTCGAAGACAAGCCGATGTTCCGTACAGCGCTCGAAAAGCGGCGAGCGGTGGTACCGGCGTCCGGCTACTACGAATGGAAGACGGTCGACGGGGTCAAGACTCCGCACTACATCCATCCGGCGGGCGACGAGCCGCTGTTCTTCGCCGGCCTCTACGAATGGTGGAAGAACCCCGCGGCCGCCGCCGCTGACCCGGCCCGGTGGATGCTGAGCTTCACGATCCTCACGCGCTCCGCGATCGGGCATCTGGGTTCGATCCACGACCGGATGCCGCTCTTCCTCGATCCCGATTTCGCCGATGCCTGGCTCGACCCGACCGTCGAGAACGTCGGAGACGTCCTCGATGCCGCGATCGATGCGGCGCCCGACGTGGCCGACACTCTCGACGACCGCGTGGTCTCGAAGGCCGTCGGCAACGTGCGCAACGACTCGCCCGAGCTGATCGAACCGGTGGCCTCGCCGTGACCGCGACGGCGACGCTGCTCGCCGTCGACGACTGGCAGAGCACCGAAGCGCGGCACCACGAGCGTGCTGACGCGCTGACCGCCGCGCACCGGGCACGGGCATCGCGGGGTGAGAAGCATCCGATCGACGACTTCCTCTTCACGTACTACTCCTACAAGCCTGCCGTCATGCGGCGGTGGCACCCGGGTGTGGGCGTGGAACTGGCTGGCGCCCAAGACTTCCCTCGCGCACAGTGGCGGTGGTACCGGCCCGGAACGGCCGACCGATCCGTCGTCTTCGACCTCGAAGTCTTCCGCGAAGAGCGCGGACTGATGGCCGACCAGGCGCGGCGCGTGCTCACCGCGATCGCCGGCCGCTCAGCCGGCTTCGGATGCTTCGGACTCCACGAGTGGGCGATGGTCTACCGGCAGTCCGACCGCCGCCACGACGTTCCCCTCCGCCTCGGGCAGGACGGCACGGACGCCGTCGTCGATGCGCATGAGCTGCGTTGCACTCACTTCGACGCCTTCCGGTTCTTCACCGACGACGCCGTGCCCCGCAACAGGCAGCTCCTCAGCAGGGAGTCACAGGTGGCGTTCGAGCAGCCCGGCTGCCTCCACGCCGGCATGGACCTCTACAAGTGGGCGGTCAAGCTCGGTCCCCTCGTTCCGGGCAACCTGCTACTCGACGCCTTCGAGCTCGCGCGCGACATCCGCCAGCTCGACATGGAGGCCTCTCCCTACGACCTGCGCTCCTGGGGCGCCGAGCCCGTACCGATCGAGACGGTCGACGGCAAGGCAGAGTACGTGCGACGTCAGCGCGGCTTCACCGAGCGGTCGATGGCGGTGCGGCAGCGACTCCTTGCGGTTCTCGAGATGTAGCCGCCCGGCACAAGATGCCGGCGTGCGGTTGAATGGAAGCTCATCCCGACAGGAGCCGCATGTCGAACCTCACGCCCCCGCCCGCCGGTTGGTATCCCGACCCGAGCGGAGCACCCGCGGAACGCTGGTGGAACGGTCGAGCGTGGACCGCGTCGATGCAGTCCCCCGGCGGCGCGGCCACCCCCGTCGCGATCACTCCGGTCGCGCCCTACGCCCCCGCCGGACCCGCATGGGGCGCGGTGCAACCGTACGCGCCCCACGCACCGCTGGTGCCGGTCGTCGTACCGACGGCCACGGGCTACGGAACGCCGCCCATCGGCGCGTGGCGCTCGCCCGTCGACAACCGGCCGTTCGTCCGGGGCATGGGTGACGGACTGAAGTCGATCTTCGCCAAGTACGCGACATTCGATGGCCGCGCCTCACGCTCTGAGTACTGGTACTTCGCGCTGTTCAACGTGCTGGCCGCCGTCGGCGTGCTCATCCTTGCCCTGATCGGCGCCCTGCTGCCGCCGGTGCTCATCGTCGCGGGGATCGGATACTTCGCCCTGATCGCGTGGGGCCTGGTGGTATTCATCCCCTCCCTGGCGCTCGATATCCGCCGACTGCGCGACGGTGGCTTCCACTGGGCGTTCATCTTCCTGTCGCTCCTGCCGTTCGGAAGTCTGGCGTTGCTCGTCATGTTCTGCCTGCCGAGCAAGCACCCCTGACGTTGGATCAGCTCTGCTCCGACTGCAGGGTGAGGGCGAGCGACTGCTGTTCTGCCAGAGTGAGCGGCGACCGGGTGATGATCTCGTGCACGAAGGCGAGTTTGCGCGTGACGGCATCCACGATCGTGAACGGGTAGAGGTCGCCGAAGCCCATCGAGCGGTTGATGCGGTTGAACGCCTCCGACATCCATGACCAGTCCGACAGCACTCGGTCGACGGTCTCGTCTTCGTAGGAGGCGAGGGGCACGACGTCGGCACTGCGCAGGTTGGTGTGCAGGACGTCGAGATGGATGCCGATCGCCGCGGCCGTCTGCAGCGTGCCGGTGATGTGCAGATAGTGGGCGAAGGTCTCGGCGAAGTCCTCCCACGGGTGCATCGTGGCGTACTCCGAG
>JAHIOK010000232.1 GCA_018895315.1 Actinomycetota bacterium
AGGGCGTGGACGGATTTCGGGCGGGTGACGAGGTCGTGATCTTCGGAGCTTCGGGGGTCTACGCGACCGATGTCGTGGTGGCCACCACCCGCCTACAGCAGCGGCCGCCCCAGGTGTCGGCAGCGGAAGGCGCCGCTCTCGGAATACCCGCCTCCACCGCCTACCAAGCGCTCCGTTCGCTCGATGTGCGCGCCGGCGACACGTTGCTGATCCACGGAGGTTCGGGCGCGGTCGGGCAGGCGGCGATTCAGTTCGCCTCGCTGTGGGGCGCCCGCGTGATCGCCACGGCGTCAGCGCGCCGCTTCGACCGGGTGCGTGCGCTCGGCGCCACCCCGATCGCATACGGGGAAGGACTCCAGACGCGCGTCCGCGACGCCGCGCCCGAGGGCGTCACGGTGATCTTCGACGCCGCCGGCACCGACGAGGCGCTCGACGTATCCGTCGCCCTGCTCGCCGACCGCTCCCGCATCGCGACCGTTGTGCGCGGGAAGGATGCCGCGGGCTTCGGCATCCGTGCCTTCATGGGCGGGTCGCCCGAGCCGCTGACGGCGCAGCAGGCGGGGTGGCGCGCCGAGGCGATCCCGGTGACGATCGCTCTGATGGCCGCAGGGCAATTCTCGGTCGAGCTCGGCGCATCGTTCCCGCTCGCTGAAGCGGCACAGGCGCACCGTCTGCTCGAGGCCGGCACCGACGGCAAGATCGTGCTGGTGCCGTAAGCGGCGACGCCGCAATAGTTCGACACACGTTTCGGAGGCGGAGAGGACCGCACCGGAAAATGGGCTCATGCCCGAGACTCCTGTTCGCCGCGCCTTCGCCACGACGCAGATCCAGGCGGGGTACACCCCGGGAGCACGGCACAGCTCGACGGTGCCGCCCATCCACCAATCGAACGCCTTCGAGTTCTCCTCGCTCAGCGAAGCTCGCGACCTGTTCGCGCTGCGCCGGGAGGGGGACATCTACAGCCGGGCATCGAATCCCACCGTCGTCGTGCTCGAAGAGCGGGTTGCCGCGCTCGAGAGCGGTATCGCCGCAGCAGGCGTGGCCTCGGGGCAGGCTGCGGTCGCCATCGCACTGCTCGCGCTTGCGAAGCAGGGCGAGCACGTCGTCGCCGCCCGGCAGCTCTACGGCGGCACGGTCGATGTACTCCAGGACACCTTCACCGACTGGGGCATCGCCGTCACCTTCGTCGACCAGGACGATCCGGATGCCTGGCGGAGCGCCATGCAGCCGACGACACGCGCGTTCTTCGCCGAATCGGTCACCAACCCGATCGCTCAAGTCCTCGACATGCGACCCATCGCCGACATCGCGCACGCCGCCGGTGTGCCCCTCGTGATCGATAACACCGTGGCGACGCCCCACCTCGCGCGCGTCAAGGACTTCGGCGCCGACATCGTCGTGCATTCGGCGACGAAGTTCATCGGCGGCCACGGCACCTCCCTCGGCGGAGTGATCGTCGACCTCGGAACATTCGACTTCGCGGCAGATCCCGAGCGCTGGACCCAGTTCAGCGCGCCGTACCGCCGCGTACCCGGGGGCAGCCTCAACGACCGCTTCGGCGCCACCGGATCGCCCTACATCGTGCTCGTGAAGACGAAGTACGTCCACGATCTCGGCCCCTCACTGTCGGCATTCAACGCCTTCCAGCTGCTACAGGGCCTGGAGACTCTCGACCTGCGGATGGCGCGGCACAGCGCCTCAGCTCTCGCGGTCGCGGAGTTCCTCGATGCGCACGATCACGTCGCCCGCGTCCACCACCCGGGGCTGGCCACCAGCCCGTGGCACGACCTCGTCCCCACGTACCTGCCGCGTGGAACGTCGTCGGTCTTCTCCTTCGACCTGCCCTCGACCGACAACGCGGACGCAGACTTCGCCCGGGTCGAGGCCTTCATCGAACGGCTGCGCGTCATCCGGCTGGTCGCCAACATCGGCGACGCGCGCAGCATGGTCGCCCACCCCGCCTCGATGACGCACAGCCACATGTCGCCGACGCAGCTCGCCGAGTCGGGCATCAGCTCCACCACGGTGCGGCTGTCGATCGGACTCGAAGACACCGCGGATCTCATCGGCGATCTCGACGACGCCCTCACCGGCGTCGCCTGATTCGCCACTAGCCCTCTTCGGGGGCCTGGCCGTAGACGTTCTGGTAGCGGTGGAAGAGGCTGTCGATCGCTTCCTGCGGAATCGGAATGAGCGGTCCACCCTGCTGGGCGATGTGTACCGTGCGGGCGACGTCCTCGAGCATGACCGCGGCTTTCACGGCGTCCTCGGCGTCTTTTCCGATCGTGAAAGGGCCGTGATTCTGCATCAGCACACCGCGGGATCGATGACCGCGCAGCGTCTCGACGATTCCCCGGCCGATGGAGTCGTCGCCGATGATCGCAAAGGGTCCGACCGGGATCGGGCCTCCGAATTCGTCGGCCATCGCCGTGATGACGCACGGGATCTCTTCGCCGCGAGCAGCCCAGGCGACCCCGTAGGTGGAGTGCGTGTGGACGACACCG
>JAHIOK010000233.1 GCA_018895315.1 Actinomycetota bacterium
GGCGGCTTGAAGTCCGGGGTTCGAGAAGATCAGGTCGTCGTCGTAGTGCGCCCACACTCCCATGACCGTGCTGGTCGCGCATGAACGCGCGGCCGGCGAGACGGGTGCCGGTGCCGGAGGTGCCGGAGCCGGTGCGTCGATGGGCGTCGAGTCCGGGATCGGGCTGTCGACCGCATCGGTGGGGGAAGGGTCGGGTGATGGGAGCTTCTTCTTCGGGGCAGGCGTGGAGCGCGGCGATGAGGAAAAACCCGCCGGCAGCGCGCGGGAATCGTGCTGCGCGGCGGACATGACGGCGGCGGCGACCGATACCCCGCCGGCAACGGCGAGGACGACGGCAATCGCGGTGAACGTCACAACGAGGCCGCGGCGGCCGCGGCGGGCGCCATTCTGGTTCTTCACGTGCCCCCCAAGGCATCACTGGGTCATAACCGGCACATCATGCCACAGCGGAGTGACAGAACCCCGCATTGGCTGGACCGCTCATGCATCGGCTTCGCGGGTCGTGAGTGGCCGCTAAGAGTTGGCCATACCGGCCACAGGCGCCACATGAACGCGAGCGGTCTCGGAGGGCGCGCCTCAGGCGCGGGCGAGGGCGTCTTCGAGGGCGACCCAGCCGAGCATCGCGCACTTGACCCGTGCGGTGTACTTCGAAACGCCCGACAGGGCCGAGGCATCGCCGAACTCGTCTTCATCGAGCGCGATGGTGCCCCGGGAGCGCAGCGCCTCGCGGAAGTGGTCGATCAGCACGGATGCTTCGGCACGGGGCATCCCGTCGGCCAACTCTGCGAGCATCGACGCAGACGCCTGCGAGATCGAGCAGCCCGCGCCTTCCCAGGTGACGTCGCGCACCGCGCCGGTGTCGTCGAGGCGCACGCGCAGGGTGATCTCGTCGCCGCAGATGGGGTTGCGCTGATGGGAGGTGGCGCTGGCGCCCTCTACGTCGGCGAGCCCGAATCCTCGACGGTGCTTGGAGTGGTCGAGGATGATCTCTTGGTACAGCGATTCGAGGCTCATGCGCCGACTCCGAAAAAGGTGCGGACGCCGGATACGGCGTCGAGGAATGTGTCGATGTCGGCTTCGGTGTTGTAGAGCGCGGCCGACGCGCGCACCGAGGCCGTGATGCCGAACCGGCGGTGCAGCGGTTGGGCGCAGTGGTGCCCGACGCGCACCGCGACGCCGCGCGCGTCGAGGAACTGCCCGACGTCATGCGCGTGCACGCCGTCGACGTCGAAGGCGCACAGCGCGACGCGTTCGATGCCGTCCGGGGCGTCGCCGATCAGTCGGATGCCGTCGATCGCCCGCAGCCCCGCGCGCATCCGCCGCTCGAGCAGCTGCTCGTGTGCGTGCACGGCATCCATGCCCACGCCGTCGAGGTAGCGGAGGGCGGCGGCGAGGGCGACGGCTTGCGAGACGGGCTGCGTGCCCGCCTCGAACCGCTGCGGCGGCGGCAGGTACTCGGCTTCGTCGAGCGTGACGGTCGTGATCATCGACCCGCCCGTGAGGAACGGCGGCAGGGCCTCGAGTACGTCGGAGCGCCCGTAGAGCGCACCGATGCCGTAGGGCCCCAGCATCTTGTGGCCGGAGAAGACCGCCAGATCGACGCCGAGACCGGGGAGGTCGAGCGGCACGTGCGGGGCCGACTGGCAGGCGTCGAGCATCGTGAGCGCGCCGACGCCCTGGGCGAGGTGCACCAGATCGGCGACCGGATTGACGATGCCCAGCACGTTGGAGACGTGCGTGAAGGCGACGACCCGCGTACGTTCGCCGATGACGGATGCCGCGGCATCCAGGTCGAGCGTGCCGTCGTCGTGCACCGGAATGTGCCGAAGCACCGCTCCGGTGCGGGCGGCCAGCTCCTGCCAGGGGATGAGGTTCGCGTGGTGCTCGGACTCGGTGATCACGAGCTCGTCACCCGGAGCGAGAGCGAACCGGCGTGCGGCTTCGCCCCCGCGGCCCAGCGTGGCGTTGCCGATCGCATAGGCGGCGAGGTTGATACCCGCGGTCGCTCCGCTGGTCCAGACCAGCTGCTCGGCTGATGCCCCGACGAAGTCCGCCACGGCGGTGCGGGCGTCTTCGAACAATTCGGTCGCCTCGGCGGCCAGAGTGTGGGCGCCGCGGTGGACGGCGGCGTTGGTGTGCGTGAGAAAGTCGCGCTCCGCGTCGAGCACGACGCGCGGTTTCTGGCTGGTCGCCGCCGAATCGAGGTAAACGAGCGGTTCACCGTTCACCCGCTCCGCGAGGTTCGGGAAGTCCGCGCGCACGGCAGCGGCATCCAGGATCGGCGAGGTGAGGCGAGTCATCTCTCCAGGGTATGCCGCCGTGGCGCGCCGCGGCTCGCGTCTAGCGCCCCTCGGCGCCCGACTCGGGGTTCGACCCCAGCTCGCGGCTGTGCGCAGCCACCTCGGCCACCTTGTCGCGCCCCGGCGAATACGGCTGACCTGAGCGTTCCTGTCCGGGCAGCGGGCGAGAGCGGCGGCCGTAGATGATCTCGGTCGAATCGAGCAGCCACGGCACGAGAGTGATCGATACGCCGTGAATCATCATGAGCTGCTGCGCGATGCGCCGTGAACGCTGGTTGTGCAGGAAGGTCTCCCACCAATGCCCGACGATGTAGCGCGGCAGGTAGACGGTGACGACCGATGAGCCGTGCTTCTCGCGATAACTCTTCACGAACTCCGCGACGGGTGAGGCGTACATGCGGTACGGCGACTCGATGATCACGAGCGGCACCGGGATCTTGTGCTCGTTCCACTCGTTCTGGAGCGCGTCAGCATCCTCTTTGGTCACCGCGACGTGCAGGGCGAAGGTCTTCTCGTGTTTGGCGGCGAGGGCGTAGTCGACGGCCTTGATGACCGGCTTCTGCA
>JAHIOK010000234.1 GCA_018895315.1 Actinomycetota bacterium
CAGGCTGCGGCGGTCATCGCAGAGCTGGTGGATCGTGCGCTCGCGCTGGCGGGCCCCTCGGCGGCCTCCGCGACCGTTGAGCTGCGGGACGTGCTCATCGATGCGCCGCGAGCTCACCCGGGAGCATTGCCCGCAGTGATCGGGATCGAGAACGGCGCCCCTGCGGTGGTCGATCTGGTCGCTGACGGCCCGCACGCCGTCGTGGTCGGCGTCACCGGATCGGGCAAGAGCGAACTGCTCACGACCTGGATCACCGCGCTCTGCGCGACGCATCCGACCAGCGCCGTGAACTTCCTGCTCGCGGACTTCAAGGGGGGCACCGCCTTCGACGCGCTCGGCGAACTGCCGCACGTCACCGGCGTGCTCACCGACCTCGACGAGGCGGGGGCGCGTCGCGCGATCGAGAGCCTGCGTGCTGAGATCCGATGGAGGGAGGGAGCGCTGACACGCGCGGGTGCCCGTGACATCCTCGACGATCGTGTCGACCTGCCGCGGCTGGTCGTGGTCGTCGACGAGTTCGCGACTCTGGTCGGCGCGCAGCCCGAGCTGCACGCGGTGTTCACGGATGTCGCGGCCCGCGGGCGTGCACTCGGTATGCACCTGATTCTGGGGTCGCAGCGGGCAACCGGCGTCTTTCGCGACGCCCTGCTCGCGAACTGCCCGCTCCGTCTGAGCCTGCGTGTGACCGACGCAGCGGACAGCCGCTTCGTGATCGGCACCGACGATGCGGCGCGACTGCCCGGAGGCGCCGAAGGCCGAGGCTTCGCGTTCGTGCGGCGGGCGGGCGATGCGGTGCCGCGTCCGGTGCGGGTCGCCATGAGCGCTGCGGCCGATAGGGCGAGGGCCGCAGACCCGGGCGGATCGACCGGAGGATCGGCCGCGGAGGTTCGCCGCCCGTGGCTCCCCGCCTTGCCGAGCCGAGTCGACCTCGAGGAGCTCTCGCCCGCCGCCGGACCGAGGATGCAAGGAATCGTCCTGGGGCTGGCGGATGAGCCCGAGAGTCAGCGTCAGATGCCTCTGGTGTTCCCCGCGCACGAGCGGGGGCTCGTCATCGTCGGTGGCGCCGGTTCGGGGCGGTCGACCGCGGTGGCGGGCATCGCCGCGCAGATCGCGGGCGGTCGACAGCTGTGGATCGGTCCGGATCCGGAGTCGGCCTGGGACGCGGTGAACGCGCTCGCTCATCGCGCGCCGCAGCAGGGCTCAATAGTGCTCATCGACGACCTCGACGCGCTCCTCCCGTACTTTCCGCTGGACTACGCGCAGACCTTCGCCGAGCGACTGGAGCGCGTGGTCCGGGGCGCGGGAGATGCCGGCATCCAGATCGTGCTCACGGCGCAGCGACTCACCGGGGCGACCGCCCGCATCGCTGAGCTCTTGCCTCGTCGCGCGGTGCTGGCGATGCCTTCGCGTGCGGATTTCGTCGCCGCGGGAGGTACTTCGGCGCTGTTCGATCGCGATGCGCCGCGCGGACGTGCCGACATCGGCGGGGTGGCGGTGCAGCTCGCGATGCCGGCATCAACGGTGCCACGCGCGGGAGCCCCGACGGTGGCAGCGACGCCCTGGCACCCTCGAGGGCCGATCACGGGGGTCGTGACGCGCGCAGGGGGTTCTCTGCGTGATCTCGAGTCGGAACTGCGACGCTCCGACGTGGACGTCATCGCGGTCGAGGATGGCGCTTCGGCGCTCGAGTCGGGAGAGGGGTCGACGGTCGTCCTGGGGGATCCGGAGTCGTGGCAGCGCGGGTGGCGCACGCTCATGGCGGTGCGCATAGACCACGACCTCGTGATCGATGCGCAGTGCGCCGCAGACTATCGCGTGCTGACCGGCGACCGTGAACTTCCCCCCTACGCGCATCCTTCGCGCCAGCGAGCGTGGCTGCTGCGCCCCGGAGAGTCACCACACAGGGTGGAGCTTCCGCACAGTGATCAGCGGTGGTGACTTGACCGCGAGGTCACCGCCCCCTACGGTCTCATCATGTCAACGACACCCATCGACCTCCACCGCACCGACGGCAAGGGTCTCGCGGCGGGCACTCTTGGTCTATGGGGCTCCACGGTGATCGGTCTCGCCTCCACGGCGCCGGTCTACTCGCTGGTCGCAACTCTCGGGTTCGTCGTGCTCGCGGTCGGTGGCCAAGCGCCGATTGCCTTCGTGATCGCCTTTGTCCCCATGCTCTTCATCGCCTATGCCTACCGCGAGCTGAACAACGAGATCCCCGACTGCGGTACGACCTTCACCTGGGGCACGAAGGCCTTCGGGCCGTGGATCGGATGGATGGGCGGCTGGGGCGTCGCGGTAGCCGGCATGGTGGTGCTCGCCAACCTCGCCCAGATTGCGGCCATCTACTTCTGGTCTCTTTTCGGCGACGGCACGCTGTCGGAAAACGTTCCCCTGGTCACGGCCACCGGTGTGGTGTTCATCGCTCTGATGACCTGGGTCAGCTGGCGGGGCGTCGAGATCGGCGAGCGGATCCAGAACATCCTGCTCGCGGTGCAGTACATCGCGCTCGGGATCTTCGTGGTCGCCGCTCTGTGGCAGTTCTTCGCCGGTACTGCGCCCGACCCGACACCATTCGATTGGAACTGGTTCAATCCGTTCGCGTTCGGAGACTGGCATGGCTTCACACAGGCGGTGCTCTTGGCGCTGTTCATCTACTGGGGGTGGGACACCTGCCTCGCACTGAACGAGGAGACGAAGGACCCGAAGCGCATCCCCGGTCGGGCTGCCCTGCTGACGACCATCATCCTGCTCTTCACGTACGTGACGGTGACCGTCGCGGCCATGATGTACGCCGGACTCGGAGACTCCGGCACCGGACTCGGCAACGAAGCCAACGCCGACGATTTCTTCCTCGCCATCAAGGATGGTCTCCTCGGCCCGTTCGGATGGATGCTGGTGCTCGCGGTCATGATCTCGGCGATCTCGTCGACCCAGACCACGATCCTGCCGACCGCACGTGGCACGCTGGCGATGGCGGCCTATCGCGCGCTCCCGCGCAAGTTCGCCACGGTCCACCCCGAATACAAGACGCCGTCGTTCTCCACGCTGGTGATGGGCGTCGTCGCGATTCTCTACTACGTCGGCATGACGTTGATCAGCGACAACATCCTGCAAGACTCGATCCTGTCGTTAGGGCTCGCGATCGCCTTCTACTACGCCATCACGGGGTACACCTGTGTCTGGTACTACTGGCGTGAACTTTTCCCATCGTCGCGCAACTTCTTCTTCAAGGGCCTCTTCCCGCTTCTCGGCGCACTGATGCTGACATACGCGTTCGTGCAGTCGGCCATCGACATGTTCGATGTCGACTACGGCTACACCGTCCTGTTCGGCATCGGCGGCACGTTCGTCCTCGGGATCGGCTCGCTCGCCGTCGGTGTGCTGCTGATGATCCTGTGGTTCGCTTTCCCGCGGGCGAAGTCGTTCTTCCACGGCGAGAGCCTCAACCGAGAGACGCCCGTGCTCGTTCCCGACGACCCGAACGAATACCGGCGCTCGGTCGACGGCGGCGTCTGACCCGCTCGCAGCTGAGGCCCACCGGCAGGTCCCGCGGGCCTCAGCTCAAGCCGTCGGCGAGGGTCCCGTGCGTCGAGATCAGCTGAGCGCGTCGGCGAGGGATGCCGCTGCCAGGCCGTGGGCGGCGGCCACGCCGACATTGACCACGCTGCCGCCGGAGGTGTTGAGGCCGGCCGCGAGAGCGGCATCCGCTCGGAGAGCTTCACGCCAGCCGCGGCGCGCAATCTGCCGGATGTAGGGGAGCGTGGCATTCGTGAGGGCAGACGTAGAGGTGTTCGGCACGGCGCCTGGCATGTTCGCGACACAGTAGAAGACCGTCCCATGCACGGGGAACGTCGGGTCGGCGTGGGTCGTCGGGTGCGTGTCCTCGAAGCATCCGCCCTGGTCGACCGCGATGTCCACGAGCACCGAACCCGCGCGCATGCGAGACACCATGTCGTTGGTGACGAGCTTCGGCGCCTTCGCGCCGGGGATCAGCACCGACCCGATGACCAAGTCGGACTCGACGACCGCCCGGTCGAGGTCAAGGGGATTGGAGGCGGCCGTTTTGATACGCCCCTGGAAGTGGTCGTCGAGATAGCGCAGCCGCTGCACGTTCGTATCGAACACCGTGACATCGGCTCCCAGGCCGACCGCGATGACAGCGGCATTCGCTCCGGCGACCCCTCCGCCGATCACCGTCACCCGCGCGGGGCGGGTTCCGGGCACTCCCGACATGAGCAGACCGAGACCGCCGGCCGAGCGCATCAGCGTGTTCGCGCCGACGATGGGAGCGAGTCGGCCCGCGACCTCGCTCATCGGAGCCAGCAGAGGGAGCCCTCCGCCGGCGAGCTGGACGGTCTCGTACGCGATCGCGGTGACGCCGTCGGCGATCAGGCGATCGGTGAGCGGGCG
>JAHIOK010000235.1 GCA_018895315.1 Actinomycetota bacterium
CGAGCGCGAAACCACATCCCGTGGACGTCCAGGAATGTGGTCTCGGCAGCACGGTGTGGGTTCGGCACTCACCGGCGGGTTGGGCACTGATCCGCGGAACGGCGCCGACCGGCGGGCTGCGCGATCTCTCCTTCGATCGACTATGTGATCGCTCACTTTGAGGAAGGCCCCGAGTGGATCACCCGCTCAGATGAAACCGCTCTCGCGCACTCTTTACCGAAGCGTTATGAAAAAAGTGCTGTGTGATTTCCAAATGTTAGGGCTAACATTCGAAGCGCTACCTCTCACCCGAGAGTGCGCGCACCAAGAGTGAACCGGCAGTGAGGCCGGACCAGAACGAGGAGGTTTTGGAATGAAGACCAAGATTGTGGCCGGCATCGCACTGCTGGGAGCGTTCGCGCTCGCGGCGACCGGATGCTCCGGCTCGGCCGGCGCAGGGGCATCCGGCGGCAGCGGCAAGATGATCACCGTGGGCTTCGCCCAGACCGGTTCGGAGAGCGGCTGGCGCAGCGCCAACACGGAGTCGATGAAGGACGCTTTCTCGGAGGCCAACGGATTCAAGCTCATCTTCAACGCCGCCGACAACAAGGCGGAGAACCAGATCGCCGCTGTCCGCAGCTTCATCAACCAGGGCGTCGACGCCATCGTGATCGCCCCGGTCGTCACCACCGGATGGGATGACGTCCTCAAGGAAGCGAAGGATGCCAACATCCCGGTCATCCTCGAAGACCGTACGCTCGACTCGAGCGAAGACCTCTGGGCCAGCTGGATCGGCGACGACTTCAAGAAGGAAGGCGAGACCGCGGGCGCGTGGGCGGCCAAGACCCTGGGCGCAACGCCGACCAACATGGTCGTCCTCGAAGGCACCACCGGCTCCGCACCCGCGCAGGACCGAGCAGCAGGTTTCTCATCGGCGATCGCAGGCACCAAGATCAAGACCCTCGACTCGCAGACCGGAAACTTCACGCGTGCCGACGGTAAGACCGTGATGGAGGGCTTCCTGCAGAAGTACGGAAAGCAGATCAACCTGCTGTTCGCGCAGAACGATGACATGGGGCTCGGCGCGCTCGACGCGATCAAGGCCGCGGGCCTCACCCCCGGCAAGGACGTGCAGATCGTCACGATCGATGCCACGCACGATGGACTGCAGGCGCTGGTCGATGGCCAGTTCAACTATGTCGTGGAGTGCAACCCGCTCCTCGGCAAGCAGGTCGCCCAGACAGTGAAGGACGTGCTGGCGGGCAAGACCGTCGAGAAGCGCCAGACCGCGACCGATCAGGCATTCGACCAGAATCAGGCCAAGACGGCCCTTCCTGACCGCAAGTACTGATCCACCACCCCGGGGAGGGCGCTGCCATCGCGGCGCCCTCCCCTCCCTCTCGCGGAGAAAGCCGAGTCCCGCATGACCACCGTCACCGACGACGAGTCCGCCGTCATCCGCCTGCGCGGCGTCACCATCGAATTCCCCGGCGTGAAGGCGCTGCAGGGCGTCGACCTCACGCTCCGCGCGGGCGAAGTGCACACCCTTATGGGCGAGAACGGCGCCGGCAAGTCGACCCTCATCAAGGCCCTCACCGGCGTCTACCCGATCGACAGCGGCTCGATCATGGTCCACGGTGAGAACCGCACCTTCACCGGAACCGGCGATGCCCAGCACGCAGGCATCTGGACCGTCTACCAAGAGGTCAACCTCTGCGCCAATCTCTCCGTCGGCGAGAACGTGATGCTCGGGCAGGAGATCTCAGGCCCATTCGGCATCGACTGGAAGGCCACCCACATCGAGGCGCGAAAGCACCTCGGCGAGCTCGGCCTCGATGTCGACACCCGTTCTCTGCTGAGCACGCACTCTCTCGCGGTGCAGCAACTCGTCGCGATCAGCCGCGCCATGGTCTCGGAGTGCTCGGTGCTCGTTCTCGACGAGCCGACCTCGAGCCTCGACCGCGGCGAGGTCGAGCAGCTCTTCACCGTCATGCGCGCATTACGAGCGCGCGGCGTTGCAATCCTCTTCGTGACCCACTTCCTCGATCAGGTCTACGAGATCTCCGACCGCCTCACTGTGCTGCGCAACGGCACGTTCATCGGCGAGTACGCCGCCGCGGATCTCGGACGCGCTGAACTCATCGAGCTGATGCTCGGTCGCGCCTTCAACGAGCTCGAATCGATGGATGCCGCGCAGCGGGTCATCGATCGCTCCGGCACGCCCGTGCTCCAGGCTCGCAGCATCGGTCGCCGCGGAGTGATCGAGCCTGTCGACCTCGACGTCTTCGATGGTGAGGTGGTGGGCATCGCCGGGCTGCTCGGCTCGGGACGCACCGAACTGGTGCGCCTGATGTACGGCGCCGACCGCGCCGACGAAGGCGCCGTCGCGGTGCGCGGCCGAGGACTCAAGCTCGGCCGTCCGCGTGATTCGATCGCGCAGCGCATCGCCTTCACATCCGAGGATCGTCGCGGCGAGGGCATCATCGCAGACCTGACCGTCGCCGAGAACATCATGCTCGGCGTCCAGGCCAAGCGCGGATGGTTGCGCAAAGTGAGCCACGCCGAACAGGATGCAGTGGTGAGCGAATACATCGACTCGCTCGGCATCCGTCCTGCGTCCCCTGATGCCCTGCTTCGGAACCTCTCCGGTGGCAACCAGCAGAAAGTGGTGCTGGCGCGATGGCTCGCCACCGCGCCGCAGCTGCTCATCCTCGATGAACCCACCCGGGGGATCGATGTCGGAGCGAAAGCAGACATCCAACGGCTGGTGGCGAAGCTCGCCGCAGAGGGTCTGTCTGCCATCTTCATCTCCTCGGAACTCGAGGAAGTGCTGCGTCTCGCCCAGCGCATCGTCGTCATGCGCGACCGACGCAAGGTCGCCGAACTCACGACGACCGAGACCACCGACGTCGACGAACTCGTCGCCATCATCGCCCAGGAGGATGCGGCATGAACAAGCTGCTGAAGCACCGCCTCACCCTGCCGATCACGGCACTGCTGGCACTGGTGCTGCTGAACACGATCGCCCGCCCCTCCTTCCTGCTCATCACGGTGCAGGACGGCGCGCTGTACGGGTCGATCATCGACATCCTCCGTAACAGCGCCCCGCTCATGCTGGTGGCCATGGGCATGACGATCGTCATCGCCACACGCGGTATCGATCTCTCGGTCGTCGCGATCATGGCCGTCTCCGGCGCGGTCTCGCTGACCATCATCAAAGGCTCGCCCGACCCGAACAGCCTGGGAGTGATCGCAGTCGGCATCGGTGTCGGCGTCGGCGTGGCGCTCGTCCTCGGCATCTGGAACGGGTTCCTGGTGGCGGTGGTGGGAATCCAGCCGATCATCGCCACGCTCGTTCTGATGCTCGCGGGGCGCGGTATTGCACTCCTCATCACGCAGGGTTACATCACGACGATCAACAGCGCTCCCTACCAGTTCATGGCTCAGGGATATCTGCTCGGCCTGCCGTTCGCTCTGTTCGTGGCGATCGGCGCCGTGATCATCGTCGCGATCATCGAACGGCGCACCGCGCTCGGGATGCTGACAGAAGCGGTCGGAATCAACCCCACCGCCAGTCGCCTCGCCGGGGTGCGGTCGCGGGGAATCGTCTGGGGAGCCTACGCCGCCAGCGGACTTCTCGCCGGCATCGCCGGCATCCTCTACAGCTCCAACATCATGGCCGCCGACGCGAACTCCGCAGGCCTGAACATCGAAGTCGACGCGATCCTGGCCGTCGTCCTCGGCGGCACGTCGCTCATGGGCGGAAAGTTCAGCATCGCCGGCACCGTGATCGGCGTCTACACGATCCAGACGCTGACCTCGACGATCACCTTCCTCGGCGTGCCCCCCGCCGTCACGCCCGTGTTCAAAGCCGCGGTCATCGTGATCGTCTGCCTCGCTCAATCCGCCCGCGTCGCGTCGTGGCTGCGCCAGGCGCGCACCCGACGCACTCCGGCTGCCATCCTCGTCACCGAAACGGAGGTGAAGGCGCGATGACCGCCATCACGACCACCACAGGACTGGGTGAATCCGCCCCGAGCACGCTGAAGCGCTTCCTGTCACGCCACGCCCCGTGGGTGCCGGTGTTCGCCGCACTGGCGATCCTCATCGTCATGCTCGTCGCCGGCCAGCTCTATTTCGGCACGTTCCTCACCCCGCGGATGCTGTCCTCCCTGTTGCTCGACAACGCCTATCTGCTGGTGCTCGCCGTCGGCATGACGTTCGTGATCCTCACCGGTGGCATCGACCTGTCGGTCGGATCGGTGATGGCCTTCACCGGCATCCTGGGGGCGAAGATGCTCAGCGATGGCCTGCCTACGGCCGTCGTCGTGCCGGTGATGATCGGTAGCGGGGCGCTCATCGGTCTGCTCATCGGTGTGATGGTGCAGTACTTCGACGTGCAGCCGTTCATCGCCTCCCTCGCCGGAATGTTCCTGGCGCGGGGACTCGCGTTCGTCGTCAGCCTCCAGGCCATCAAGGTGTCGGATCCCGCCATCACCTGGCTGCAATCCACGAGATTCATGGTGGCCGGCTGGTACATCACGCCGACGGGCATCATTGCGCTGCTCGCCGTCGGCGCCGCCTTCTGGATACTGCAGTTCACTCGCTTCGGACGCACGGTCTACGCGGTCGGCGGCAGTGCCACGTCGGCCCGGCTCATGGGTCTCAAGGTCGCCCGCACCACGGTGATGACCTACGTCATCAGCGGAATATGCGCCGGGCTCGCCGGAGTCGTGTTCACCGCCTATACCGGCGCCGGCTACAGCCTCACCGGCATCGGCACCGAGCTCGACACGATCGCCGCCGTGGTCATCGGCGGCACCTTGCTCAGCGGTGGCAGCGGCTTCGTCATCGGATCGCTCATCGGCGTCCTCGTCTACGGCCTCATCAAGGTGATCATCACCTTCCTCGGGGCGGATGCCTCGTGGACACGCATCATCATCGGCGCGCTCCTGCTCACCTTCGTCATCGTGCAGCGCGTGATCGTGAGCCGTTCGAACCGGAGGTGAGGGCGGCCGTTCCCGCCTGCGGCCGGATGCGAGCACAATGAGACGCATGCCGATCAGCGCGGATCCCGTCATCGAGGTCTCAGGGGCGACCGTCCGATTCGACGGCCACACCGCCCTCGACGGTGTCGACTTTCGGATGTTCGCGGGCGAGGTGCACTCGCTGATGGGCGAGAACGGCGCGGGCAAATCGACGTTGATCAAGGCCATCACGGGCGCTCTGGCACTGGATGACGGGGTCATTCGTCTCAACGGCACGGCGATGCGGTTCTCGTCGCCGTCCGATGCGCAGCGTGTCGGCATCGGTGCGATGTACCAGGAGATCGACCTCCTCCCCAACCTCACCGTCGCCGAGAACATCGTGCTCGGACGAGAGCCACGGCGGTGGTGGGGGCTCGACTGGGGCACCATGCGTCGCATGGCCGAGGACGCACTGTCGATCCTGGGGGTGCAGATCGATCCGACGTCGATTCTGGGCACGCATTCGCTGGCAGTGCAGCAACTGGTCGCGATCGCCCGTGCGATCTCTGCCGACGTGTCGGTGCTCGTGCTCGACGAGCCCACTTCCAGTCTCGATCTCGACGAGGTGGCCGAACTCTTCCGGGTGATGCGCGAGCTCACCCAGCGGGGAGTGGCGATCCTCTTCATCTCGCACTTCCTCGACCAGGTCTACGAGATCTGCGATCGGGTTACTGTTCTCCGAAACGGCACCCTCGTCGGCGAGTACCTCACCGGCGAACTGCTCCGCGTCGATCTGGTGCAGAAGATGCTGGGCCGAAGCATCTCCGCACTGAGCGAGCGATCCGCGCCGGAGGTCGGCGCAGCCGACAATGTCCTTCCCTACCTGAGCGCGCGCGGGGTGAGCGCCGGCCCCGGGATCCTCGATGCCGACCTGGACCTGCGCCCCGGAGAAGTGCTCGGCTTCGCCGGGCTCTTGGGATCCGGTCGCTCAGAACTCGCCCGCGCGCTCACCGGCGTCGAGCACCTCGATGCCGGCACCATCGTCATCGCCGGGCAGAGCACGCGCCTTCGCTCGCCGCGCGCCGCGATCGCACACGGAGTGGTCTACTCGCCGGAGAACCGACGCACCGAGGGAATCGTCGGCGAACTCAGCGTTCTCGAGAACATCACCCTCTCCCTTCAAGCCGAGCGCGGGGTGCTCCGCCGCATTCGCACGGCACGCCAGCGCGAGCTGGCGGCGAGCTGGGTCGAGGCGCTGAATATCCGACCGGGTGACCTCGATCGCCCGGCGGGCACTCTTTCGGGCGGTAACCAGCAGAAGGTGCTGCTGGCACGCCTGCTCGCGCTGTCACCCTCCGCTCTCGTCCTCGATGAGCCGACCCGCGGCATCGACGTGAACGCGAGGATCGAGATCCAGAGGATCGTCGCGGAGCTCGCCGACAACGGATTGGCCGTCGTGTACATCTCCGCCGAACTCGAAGAGGTGCTCCGCGTGTCGCACCGCGTGGCTATCCTCCGCGATGGCCGTATCGTCGACACCGTGCCATCCGAATCTCTCACGGTGGAGGCGCTGATCGCCCTCGTCGCCCGCCCCGACGACGAGTGAGCCGCCGGTGACATCCGACACTCCGGCACGGTCCGCCAACATCTTCGACGTCGCGCGCCTCGCCGGCGTTTCGCACCAGACGGTGTCGCGGGTCATCAACGACCTGCCGAACGTCCGCCCCGCCACCCGCGCCCGGGTGGAGCATGCGATCGCCCAGCTGCGCTACAGCCCTTCGCCCGCGGCTCGCGCTCTGGTGACCCGACGCACGCGCACGATCGGTCTGATCACCCCCGGGGTCTCCGACTACGGGCCGACCTCGACCGCGATGCACTTCAACTTCGCCGCACGCGCTGCACGCTACAGCGTCGACATGGTGAGCTTGCTCGATTCCGACCCGGCCAGCATCCGCCAGATCGTCGAGAGCCTGCTGCGCCAACGAGTGGACGCCCTCGTCGTCGTGGTCGTCGACGGCAGCGTGCTCGAGACGATTCGGAGCCTCGAGCTCGGCATCCCGCTCGTGGCGGCCGCGGCGAGCGAGCACACGAGCCGGACGCTCGTGTCCATCGATCAGTACAACGGTGCGCGGTCGGCGGTGAACCATCTGGTGGCATCGGGCCATCGCCGCGTCGCGCACATCGCCGGTCCGCCCCGCTCACCGGATGCCATCGAGCGCATACGCGGATGGCGCGACGAACTCGCCGCCCACCGTTTGGAGGTCGTGGAGCCGTCCCACGGCGACTGGTCCGCGGCCAGCGGCTACCGGCTGGGCATCGACCTCGATCTCGCCGGCGGTGACGCGGTCTTCTGCGCGAACGATCACATGGCCGTCGGGCTGTTCTCTGCGTTGCGGGAACGCGGGTTGCGCGTTCCCGATGACATCAGCGTGGTGGGATACGACGACGTGCCCGAGGCGGCCTACGCCTACCCGCCGCTGACCACGGTGCGGCAGGATTTCGCCGGACTCGGCGAGCTCATCATGCAGCGGGTCCTCCTCGCGGTAGAGCAGCCGGATGACGAGAGCGTCGCCGCGCCGCTTCCCACGCAGCTCATCGTGCGAGGTTCGACGAGGCCTGCGGCTGGCTGACCCCGCGAGGTACCGCTGGCGACATCCCACCCGCCGAGTTCGAGCAGGCGTTCAATGCTGGCCAAACGTAGGCGCATTCCGCGATGGGCGCGTGTTCCCGTCACGACCGGGGTTGGGACGCGATTCGTCTCGCCGCCTCGACGACGAAGCGGCGGCGTGCTGCCCGTGCCTGTTCGTCGTGGGGCCCGGCGCCGGTGATCATTTCGGCGAGCTGCGGCACGGTCTGCCACCAGGCTGCCAGCGCGATCAGGGCGAAGACTAAGTGCGCGGGATCGATCTCCGAATCGAGAAGGCCGTGTCGCTGGGCGTCGGCGACGCGTGCCACTTTCTCGCGGTAGTGCGTTGTACGCACCTCCGCGTGAGCCGGCGGGCCGGGCTGTAGACCCTCCCACTGCAGCAGGCGGCCCAGCTCAGGATGGGAAGCGTGATAGTCGTAGGTCGCGCCAGCGAATTCGCCGATGTCCTCCAAATTGACCCCGGTGAGTTCGACGCCGGTGGCAAGGCGCTCCAACTCGGTGGCCAGTACGAGGTCCCAGAGGGCTTTTTTGTCGCCGAAGTAGCTGTAGAGCCTCTCCTTGTTGACGCCCGATCGGGCCGCGATCGAAGCGACGGTCGTGCCATCGAACCCGTGGGCTGCGAACTCCACCAGCGCAGCATCACGAAGTCGACGCCGTGTCCCGTCGGTATCCCAGGCCATGCGCCAAGATTACCAACACCTGAGTTGGAGATTGCGTGCGAGTGAGCTAGGGTTCCAACCACATCGTTGGAGTTGGAGAAGCATCATGACAGACACCGACCGTCTTCCCGCAGAGATTCGTTCTCCCGAGCCGGGGTTGGTGGCCCTTGTGACCGGAGGGAACAGCGGCATTGGTCTTGAGACGGCGCGGCAGCTGCTCGCTCTCGGCGTGGACGTATGGATGGGTGCGCGGGATCTCGATAAGGGGCAACGCGCAGCCGCGGAACTAGGCTCAGCCGCGCGCGTCGTGCAGCTCGATGTTACGGACCCCTCTTCAGTCGCCGCAGCCGTGCAACAGGTCGGCGAACTGGACATACTCGTGAACAACGCCGGAGTGAACCCGGGAAGGGAAGACATCGACGGCACCACACTCGAGCAGTTGCGTAACGCATACGAGACCAACGTTTTCGGCCTCATTTCCGTCACTCAGGGATTCCTCCCTGCGCTGCAAAGATCCTCGCACCCGCGCATCGTCAACGTGTCCAGCGGAACCGGATCACTCACCTGGAACAGCGGCCCGAACCCGCAGTTCGACTGGGAACGAGTGAAGGGTGGCGGGTTGGCCTACCGAAGCTCGAAGACAGCCGTCAACGCCGTCACGCTGCTGACAGCTCAGGCCCTTGGCGAGAAGGTCAAGGTCAACGCACTGGCACCAGGTCTGCGCCTCACCAACCTCATCACGGGCATGTCGGCGGGCGGTGACCCGGCCGAGGCCGCCACGGGAGTGATCCGCCTCGCCCTCCTAGCCGACGACGGCCCCACCGGTGCCCTTTGGTCGTGGGATGGAACGCGCGCACCCTGGTAGGTGAGAAAGGGCAGCGGCCTTGCGGGTCGAGCCACGACGGCGGGAGCGTAAGCACTGCCGAACACACTCACGCCTCTGCGCGTCAGATGTCCGGTCGCCGGGGCGGCCGCCGACATCACGACTAGGCGAACCGTGGTCCATCGACGATGCACATCCGGAGGCACGCCGCCGGCTGATCCTCAACGCCGTCAGCCGGCGGGGTTCGTGTCCTTGCCGTCGAGCCAGAGCGTGTCGGACGGATCGGAGTGCGTGCCGCCGCTGTCGACGTGCTTCGCGCTGATCGCGGGGCCTTTGGTGATCACGTGGACGAGTGCCATCGCATGCCCGCGGCCTAGACCGTAGTCCTCGGCGAGCCACTGGATGATCGGCGTCGCCTTGGTGGTCGCGTCGAACCCCTTCTCCTGGGCGAGCTCGATGAGCTGACGCGGTGTGAGTCCGGTCTTGGTCTCGATGGTGTCGAGATATGCCTGGAA
>JAHIOK010000236.1 GCA_018895315.1 Actinomycetota bacterium
ACGTGTCACACTCTGCTCCCCGTCGACATCATGCATCGGACTTTACGCCGGATGCCTCGGCATCCGATGACGATGCGGCGGTGACCCGTCCGGGACCACCGCCGCATCGGCGCGATCAGCTGCCGGGCGTGATGGCGCCCTGAGTGAGCGTGGTGGGGCCTGCCTTGAGGGCGGCGAGGCGCGCTTCGACCTCGGTGAGCTCACCGACGTCGTCGAGACTCTCGAACTGGGCATCGAGGCTGGACGCGGCCAGTTCCTGCTTGCCGGCGGCGAGTGCCTCCTGACGGCGCACCTTGTCTTCAAAGCGACCGAGCTCGCTGGTCGGGTCGAGCACATCGATCGATTTGACGGCGTCGGCGACCTTGTTCTGCGCCTCCGCGGTCTTCGAGCGCGCCATCAGCTCGCTGCGCTTGGACTTCAGCTGGACGAGCTTGTCCTTCATCCCGTTGAGGCCGACCTTGAGCTTGTCGACGACCTCGGTCTGCGAGGCGATCGTCGGCTCGGCCGTCCGCGCTTCGTTCTCGGAGCTGATCTGACGCTGTAGTGCGATCTTGGCGAGGTTGTCGAACTTGTCGGCATCCGCGGTGTTCCCGGCTCCGCGCAGTTGGTCGGCCTTGCGGCTCGCGGCGAGCGCCTTGTTGCCCCAGTCGGACGCGGCCTGCACGTCTTCCTGGTGATCGCGCTCGAGAAGGCGCAGGTTGCCGATCGTCTCGGCGATCGCCGACTCGGCGTCGGCGATGCTGTTGCTGAAGTCGCGCACCAGCTGGTCGAGCATCTTCTGGGGGTCTTCGGCAGAGTCGAGCATCGCGTTGACGTTCGCCCTCATGAGGGTTGAGATGCGGCCGAAGATGGACTGTTTTGCCATCGGTCTTCCTTCCTATCGAAGTGTCGGTGATTCAGGAACGGGATGCCGCGACGGGGCGCCGCGGCGAGATTCTGGTCAAAAGCGTCCGCCTCCGCGTCGGGCGCGTGTGCCGCCGCCGCCGAAGCTTCCCGTGCTGCCGCCGCCGAAGCGACCGCCGCCGCCGAACATTCCGCCGGAGGAGCGGCCGCCGGATGAGCCGCCGCTGAGGAGCGAGTTGATCACGATGCCGCCGAGCACCGCGCCCAGCATCCCGCCACCGCTGCCGCTGCTGTTGTTGCCACCCTGTCCGAAGAGCCCACCCATGCCGCCGCTGGAGAAGGCGCCGACATCGGTCTGAGCGGCGCTCAGCGCCTGACCGGCGAGCTGATTCGCCCGCTGCGCGTGAGCCAGGGCCGTGGTGGGGTCACCCGCCTGCACCTGCTGCGCCTGCACGAGCTCGGCGCCGGCCTGGGCCAGGCGCGTGCGCGCCTCGGCGCCGACGGCACCGCGGCGGGCGGTGATGTAGTCCTCGGCAGCCGAAACCTGACCCTGCGCCTGCAGCATGAGCTGGCCGAGCATCTGCTGGTTGCGCTGCGCCGTAGCAGCGGCATCCCGCACGCCCTGCACGAGCGTGTCGATCTGCTGGTTCGCCGCCTCCAGAGCCTGCAGCATCACGAGCGGACGCGTGTGCGTGCCAGCGAGGTCGGCGCGCGCCGTGTCGAGCTGCTGGCGCACGGCGGCGACGGTTGCGGCGATTCTCGCGTCGGGGTCGGGGAGTGCGGATGCCGCAGCGATGTCGCCCTCGAGTTCGCGGATCAGCGCATCGGCGCTCTGGGCCGCCGCGGCGAGGTCGATGCCCAGCTTTTCGATGGCGTCTTCGAGCAGCGTGGCCTGACCGATGGCGTCCTCCGCTGCCCGGATTCCGACGGCTGCGGCGCCGCCATCGCCCGAGCCGATCGCCGTCTGAGCGTCGGTCAGCTGAGCGTCGGCGAACGCGATGCGCTGGCGGGCCTGGTCGATGTTGTCGGCGACAGTGGCGAGGGCTTCGGGGGCGTAGGCGGCCTGCAGAGTGTGCAGGTGCTGGACTGCCGCGTCGATGCCTGCCGCGGCTTCGGTGCGCCGCTGCTGTGCGGCGGCGAAGGCCTCGGGGGCGTTCTGCTCGAGTTTGCGCAGCTCGTCGAAGGCTGCGGCCTTCTCATCCAGCCCGTGACCGGCGGCCGCGCAGAGCTGGATGATCTGGGTGTTCCCGTCGCGGATCTGCGCGTCGGTGTCGGGCACGTCGTCATCGAGTTGCTGCTTGATGGCGAAGGCCTGATCGAGGTTCGCCCGGGCCGACGTCAGTGCCGCCTCGAACTCGGTCGTCGCGGCATCGCCGAACTGGGCTTTCGCGAAGCCGAGCTCCTGATCGCTCGTCTTGATCGCGTCGTCGGTCTGGATGAGGGCGGATGATGCCTGCCGGGCCAATTCCTGGGTCTCGATCTGCGGCGCGGCCTGGTCGGCGCTCACGGCGCCCTGCTTCTTGCGGCGACGGCGGACCACGACGAAGATCAGCACGGCGGCGAAGACCACGAGGAGCAGCATGACGACCGCCCAACCTCCGAACCCGCCCGATGACGTCGAACCGCCTTTCGCGGCACTCGTCATGCCCGTCGCCGCGGCGTCGACGGCTCCGGCCCAGTCGTTCCCGGCCAGCGCCGGCTGAATCTGCTTCTGCTCGATGCCCGCGATCTGGGTGTCGGTCAACGGGCCGGCGGAGTCGCCGGAGAGGTAGTACTGGCGCGAACTCACGGCGACGGCCAGAAGGTACTGGGTGGTCCCGAGACCGTTGGACTGCGCCACAGAGTTGGCCCAATCCCCCGAGTCGGAGGGGTTCGTGAAGGTGTCGACGTAGACGACCCAGAGGTCGAGCCCGGTCTCGTTCTTGAGCGTCGCGAGACGCTGTTCGGCGGCGGTCACCTGAGCGGAGGTGAGCACGCCGGCGTCGTCGAGCACATGGCTGCTTCCGAGAGTGACCGGCGCCGTCGCGGACGCCGCGGCCGCACTTCCGGTGAGCAGGAGGATCAGCGCTACAGCGAGCGACACCGCCCAACGCATGCGCATGAATCCCCCTTCAGCAGGCCGCGACGGACCCTCCCCAGAGTCTATGCAGGCCTGGGCATGTCGAGGTAGGTCGCGGCGGGTCGCGACGGGGGCACTTCGGGTCGCGGCTACGCTTGCGCACTCGGAGGGGAACATGGACGACCGCTACGGATCCGACGTGCTGGCAGCAGGCTGGAAGAAAGCGCACCAGCGTGAGCTGCCGCGTGTGCCTGCAGTCCGCGACCTCGTCGTGGAGGTCGCCGAAGACGGATTCTGTGGCGCCGTCACCGGCATCGAGGCGGGCCTCGTGCAGCTCGAGGATCGCCACGGGCGCCGGCGGATGTTTCCCCTCGGACCGGGCTTTCTGATCGAGGGCGCACCGGCTGTGCTGGTCGCGCCGGTCGCGGCCGCATCCGGAGCACCGAAGCGCACCGCATCCGGATCGTTCGCTGCTCCCGACTCCCGCGCCCGTGTGGCGCGCCCGAGTCGCATCCTCGTGGAAGGCCGCCACGACGCCGAGCTCGTCGAGAAGGTCTGGGGCGCCGACCTCCGTGCGGAGGGCGTCGTGGTCGAGTACCTCCAGGGCATCGACCTTCTCGAGCAGATGCTGCGCGATGAGCCGCCGTCGGCGGAGCGGCGCTACGGCGTGCTAGTGGACCACCTCGTCGCGGGCTCGAAGGAGACGCGTATGACCGACGCGATCGCGCGCGGGCCTCACGGTGCGCACCTGCGCATCGTCGGTCACCCCTACATCGACGTCTGGCAGTGCGTCACGCCTCGGGCACTCGGCATCCCGCGCTGGCCCGATATTCCGCGCGGCATCGAATGGAAGGTCGGCATCTGCCGGTCGTTCGGCTGGCCCTTCGAGACTCCGGCTGATCTGGCGCGCGCGTGGCAGCGCATACTCGGCGCTGTCCACTCCTACCGCGACCTCGAGCCGTCCCTTCTCGGCCGCGTCGAAGAACTCATCGACTTCGTCACCGCCTGAACCGCGCTGCGCGGGCCTGTCAGCCCGGGTCGCTACCCTGGGCGGATGCCCGAAAGTGCCGAACCGAGTGTCTTCCGCGACCGCCCCGTATCGTTCGTGCGCCGCGGTGGACGGATGTCGGACGCCCAGGATCGCGCCTGGGACGAGCTCGGTCCGCGATACCTGCTCGACCTCGAGCGGGGCATCGCACACACCAGCGTCGCCCCCGGAGTAGAGGTCGATCCGGCACTCGTGTACGGGCGCAGCGCCCCGCTCGTGGTCGAGATCGGCTCGGGCCAGGGGCACGCGATCCTGCACGCCGCGGCTTCGCGCCCCGACGACGACTTCCTCGCGATCGAGGTGTTCCGTGCCGGACTCGCGCGCACGATGCTCGACGCCGACCGGGAGGGCATCACGAACGTGCGGCTCGTCGAGGCCAACGCGCCCGAAGTTCTCGAGCACACCCTTCCCGCGGCATCCGTCGACGAGCTGTGGGTGTTCTTCCCCGACCCCTGGCACAAAAACAAGCACACCAAGCGCCGCATGATCGACGAAGACTTCGCCGTGGTCGCCGCCCGTGCCGTGCGTGCAGGCGGAGTGCTCAGGATCGCGACCGACTGGGCGGACTACGCGCTGCAGATGCGCAGCGTGATGGATGCCGACCCTCGGTTCGAGCGGGCGTTCACGGGGGAGTGGGCACCGCGATACGACGGACGGGTGCTCACGGCGTTCGAGCGCAAGGGCAT
>JAHIOK010000237.1 GCA_018895315.1 Actinomycetota bacterium
CCGGCATCCGATCCCGCTCCCACGGACCCCGTTTCCGACGTCGACACCGACGATCTCATCGAGGACGTGTCGATCGACGGCATGTGCGGCGTGTACTGAGCCTCATGGCTGCCATCACGCCCGACAGCGTGCTCACGGTCTCTGAGCGGGTATCGATCCGCCCTGAGCCCTTCGGAGCCCTCCTCTACCATTTCGGCACGCGACGACTGTCGTTCGTCAAGTCGCCCGTGCTCCTCGCGGTGATCACCGATCTCGACGGGGCGCGTTGCGTCGCCGACGCCATGACGGCGGCGGGCGTCTCGGATGACGCCCAGCCGGCCATGCTGCGCGCACTGTCGACGCTCCGCGACTCGCAGATGCTCGAGGAGGCGGCATGACTCTGCTCGCCCCCGCCCCCGGCCGCGCCCCCCGGCTGATCGAGCACTTCGAGCGGGGTCTCACCTCGCCGATCTGTCTCACCTGGGAGCTCACCTACGCGTGCAACCTCTCGTGCGTGCACTGCCTCTCAGCATCGGGGCGGCGCGATCCGCGGGAGCTCAGCACCGAAGAGTGCAAGGCCGTCATCGACGAGTTGCAGCGGATGCAGGTCTTCTACGTCAACATCGGCGGCGGGGAGCCCACGGTGCGCCCCGACTTCTGGGAGCTCATCGACTACGCCACCGCTCACGACGTCGGCGTGAAGTTCTCCACGAATGGGGTGCGCATCACCGAAGAGATCGCCGAGCGTCTTGCCGCCAACGACTACGTCGACGTGCAGATCTCGCTCGACGGAGCGACGGCCGAGGTCAACGATGCGATCCGGGGCCCCGGCTCGTACGACCTCGCGATGCGCGCGCTCGAGCGGCTGGCCGCCGCAGGCATGACACGCCTCAAGCTCTCGGTCGTGTGCACCCGCACCAACATCGGCCAACTCGACGGGTTCAAAGAGATCGCCGACCGCTATGGAGCCCAGCTCCGCCTCACCCGACTGCGGCCCGCAGGTCGCGGCGCCGATGTGTGGAACGACCTGCACCCCACTCAGCAGCAGCAGCGCGAACTCTACGAGTGGCTGCTCGCGCACGGAGAGGACGTGCTCACCGGAGACTCCTTCTTCCATCTGTCCGCGCTCGGCGAGAGCCTGCCCGGGCTCAACCTGTGCGGCGCCGGCCGGGTCGTCTGCCTGATCGACCCGATCGGTGACGTGTACGCGTGCCCCTTCGCGATCCACGAGGAGTTCCTCGCCGGAAGCATCCGCAACGAGGGCGGTTTCGACGCGGTCTGGAAGACATCCGAGCTGTTCCTCCGTCTGCGCGCCCCGCAGACGGGCGGCGCCTGCACGAGCTGCCAGTTCTTCGACACCTGCCGGGGCGGATGCATGGCCGCCAAGTTCTTCACGGGGCTGCCGCTCGACGGCCCCGACCCGGAATGCGTGCGGGGTTTCGGCGAGGAAGCGCTCGAGAAGAAGAAGCACGACCTGCCGCAGATCAGCAATGACCACTCACATCGCACCTCCCCCCCGCGAACCCGCGGAGAGGTGCGGTTGACGCTCCAGCGTCGACGCCCCGCTGCCCCACCGACGTCGGCATGCGACGAAAGTCCGCTCGCGGGTTTCACCCCGCTGTCTGCCGCGGCGTGCAGCGAGAACCCGCTCGCCGGCTCCGTGCCGCCGGCATCCTGAATCGCACGAAGGAGCACCACCTTGGCCCGCAACGCCTGGTTCGAATCCGTCGCCGTCGCGCAGGAGCGCGCGAAGAAGCGACTGCCCACCGATGTCTACGGAGCGCTGCTCGCGGGCTCCGAGCGGGGCGTCACCTACCGCGACAACATGGATGCCTTCAGCGAGCTGGGCACGGCACCCCACGTGGCGGGGCTCTCGCCGCAGCGCGAGATGGCCACGCGGGTGCTGGGGCTCGACATCGCGCTCCCGGTCATCATCTCTCCGACGGGAGTGCAGGCGGTGCATCCGGATGGCGAGGTCGCCGTCGCACGCGCCGCCGCAGCCCGCGGCACCGCCATGTCGCTGAGCTCGTTCGCGAGCAAATCGGTGGAGGAGGTGGGCGCCGTGACCGACAAGCTGCACTACCAGGTCTACTGGCAGGGCACCCGCGACACGATCGCCGCACGCCTCGAACGCGCCAGATCCTCCGGCGCCACGGCGATCATCGTGACGCTGGACTGGGCCTTCTCGCACGGACGCGATTGGGGTAGCCCCACGATCCCCGAGCGACTGAACCTCAAGACGATGATCGACTTCGCTCCCAAAGCGCTCGCACGCCCGCGCTGGCTGTGGGACTTCGCGAAGAGCGGAGCGCTGCCCGACCTCACTGCGCCGAACCTCGTCGTCGGCGACGAAGCGGCACCGACGTTCTTCGGCGCCTACTACGAGTGGATGACGACTCCTCCGCCCACGTGGGAAGACCTGGCGTGGCTCCGCGAGCAGTGGGGCGGCCCCGTCATGATCAAGGGGATCACGCGCATCGACGACGCTCTGCGCGCGGTGGACATCGGCGCCACCGCGATCTCGGTGTCGAACCACGGCGGCAACAACATCGACTCCACACCGGCATCGATTCGATTCCTGCCCGATATCGCGGCGCGTGTCGGCGACCAGATCGAGGTGCTCATGGACGGCGGCATCCGCCGCGGCAGCGATGTCGCCAAGGCGCTCGCCCTCGGCGCGAAGGCGGTGATGATCGGTCGCGCGTATCTGTGGGGCCTCGCCGCGAACGGGCAGGCGGGCGTCGAGAACGTCCTCGACATCCTGCGCGGCGGACTCGACTCCACGCTCCTCGCTCTGGGCCACAGTTCCATCCACGACCTGTCTCGCGATGACCTCTGGGTTCCCCCCGGGTTCACCCGCGAGATGGGGGTGCCGCTCGATCTGCGGCTGACGGGCGAGGCTCCGGTCGAGAAGTCGGTGAGCGTGCCCCTCTCGTCGTGACTGCCTCCGCCGACACGTCGCTGCTCGCCGACCTGTCCTGGCCACAGGTGTCCGAACACACGATCCTGCTCGTGCCGGTCGGGGCGACCGAACAGCACGGGCCACACCTGCCGTTCGACGTCGACACGATGATCGCGGATGCCGTGTGCCGTGCCGCCGCAGCGCAGATCGGCGGTCATGTCCGGGTGGCGCCGGCACTGCCGTACGGCGCGAGTGGTGAACACCAGGACTTCCCCGGCACTCTGTCCATCGGAACCGAGGCTCTCGCGCTCGTTCTGGTCGAGCTGGCGCGCTCGGCGAAGACCTGGGCCGCGCGCATCGTGTTCGTCAACGGGCACGGCGGCAACCTCGACGCGATCGCGCGCGCCCGCGACATCCTGCGGGCCGAGGGCGCACCGGTCTCGTGGCATGCGTGCCGGCACGGCGGCATCCACGCCGACCGCCCCGAGACGAGCATCGCTCTGCACCTGACGCCCGGACGGGTTGCGCCCTGGACTGCCGAGCCGGGCACCGCCGGATCCATGAGCGACCTGCTGCCCCGACTGCGCGAGAGCGGAGTGCGCGCAGTCAGCGAGACCGGCGTGCTCGGAGATCCCTCGGGGGCCGATGCCGCCGAGGGCGCCGCGCTTCTCGACCGTCTCATCGCCGATCTCGTGCGGCATGTTCAGGAGATCTCGGGGTGACGGACGGCACCCCTGCACTGCGCGTGCACGTCGGCGAAGAGGTCTGGCGACTCGATCACGGCCGAGTGCTGGTCGGTGGCGCCCCGCTGCGGGTGCTGCGCCTGGGCGGTGCGGAGGTTCCCGCGGTGTTCGCGGCGACGGATGCCGCTACGTCCCGCCGCGTTCGGCATCTGCTCGACGCGGGCCTCGCGCATCCCGATCCCGCAGATCTGCCATCCATCCCGCTCGATGAGCTGACGGTGATCGTTCCCGTCTTCGGCCGTGCGGAATCACTGGACCGACTTCTGCGCGGCCTGACGGGCGTGCGCGTGATCGTCGTGGACGACGG
>JAHIOK010000238.1 GCA_018895315.1 Actinomycetota bacterium
CGCGGTGAGCTGGTCGCCCACCGCCTCATGCACAATCGCGGTGGAGACGGCGGAATCAACACCACCGGAGAGAGCGGAGATCACACGTGCCGTGCCGACCTGGGCTCGGATGCGGGCGACCTGCTCGGCGATGACGTTTCCGCTGTTCCAGTCGGCGGCGAGCCCTGCACCGCGGTGCAGGAAGTTCTCGATGACGCGCTGACCATAGTCCGAGTGTTTGACCTCCGGATGCCACTGCACGCCGTACATGCGGCGCTCATCGTTCCCGAACGCGGCGACCGGAGTTGCCGACGTGGAAGCGAGCACCGTGAAGCCCTCGGGTGCCGCGGAGACCTGATCACCGTGGCTCATCCACACGTTCTGGTCGGTGGGCTGGCCGGCGAGGAGCACTCCGCCGTCCCCGGTGAGCGCAGCATCCGTCGCCCCGTATTCACGCAGCCCTGTGTTGGCGACCTCACCACCGAGGGCGCGGGCCATCACCTGGAATCCGTAGCAGATGCCGAGCGTCGGCACTCCGAGCTCGAAGACACCGGGATCGAGGGTGGGGGCGCCGGGCTCGTAGACCGATGACGGGCCACCCGAGAGGATGAGGCCGACCGGGTTCTTCGCGGCGATCTCGGCCGCTGATGCGGTGTGCGGCACGATCTCGCTGTACACGCCCGCTTCGCGCACGCGTCGCGCGATCAGCTGCGCGTACTGCGCGCCGAAGTCGACGACCAGGACGGGCCGCTGTTCGGTGGCCGGCGGCGTGGGGATGGTCTCAGAGTCGCTGGTCAACGCGTGCCTTCCGTGGCGGGCTGGATCGTAGGGGCGGCCGCGGCCGACTCGGTGGCTTCGCGGGTGGCCAGGTAGCTCTTCACATCGCGGGCGACGATGGTCTCCATCACGAAGGACAGCACCGGCACGATGCCACCGGCAGCGAGCAACAGGAAGCGCCAGAACGGCCAGCGCATCAGGCTCCAGATGCGGAAGCACGCGAAGAGGTAGACGACGTAGAACCAGCCGTGCACCACGAGGATGCCGAGGGAGAGGTTGACGCCGTCGCCGGTGCTCACCAGGCCGGTGGGGCCGTCGACGACGGGTGCGAACCAGAGCAGACCGCCGCGGCCGCCGAGGAAAAGCTCGACGCTCAACGGCGTGTATTTGAAGATCATCTCGGTGCACAGGAGGAGCAGCCCCACACCGGTGATGATCGAGCACACCTGGTAGAACTTCAGTGCACCTCGGATCGCAGGAAAAGTCGCGAGTTTCGGAGCCCTGGCCATACCTCCAGTCTATCCGCGACCGCGAGGACGACCGCCGCCACGGGAGTCAGGAGAGCTCTGCGGCGGCATCCTCGATGTCTTCGACCTCGCGCTCCCACGCGTCTTTGCCGAGGCGGTACCAGAGATAGAACGCGAAGCCCGCGAAGACCGCCCACTCAACCGCGTAGAAGAGGTTGAGCCAATTGACTCCCGACCCCTGCGACGGCGCCGGTGACGCGATGGTCTCGAGCCCGCCCAGTGGCTGGGCCGCGGTCATGAAGGGCCGGTATACGTCGAGCTCGGCCGTGTCATGCCACCGGCTGAGGAGTGCCGCGGGTGACATGCGAGTCTGCTCGAGCGGGTCGCCGCTCTTGTCGGGGAGCTTCGGGCCTTCGTCCGAGATGAGCCGGCCGGTGAGGTCCACCACCACGGTCGGGTCGGCGGCCGCCGCGTCGGAGAGAGCGGATGCCGCGGCATCCGCCTGCGCGCGATCGGCAGTCCATCCGACGGCCACAGCCAGCGACGTCGGCGTGCTGGTGTGGGCGACACGGAGCTGGCCGGTGACCCAATACCCTTTCGCCCCGTCGTTGAAGCGCGAGGAGATGACGATGAAGTCGCCGGGAATCCACGACCCCGACACGGATGCCTGCTGACCGACCAATGGATCGTTGAGGTAGGCGCCGGGCTTGACGATGTCATCGATCGGCTGCACCTGCTCGGTTGCACCCGGGTCGACCGGCGTCGTGTCGATCGCCCGGCCGAGCTGCCACTGCCCGAGCCACGCGAACACTCCCGCGACCACGAGGCAGAGCGCGAGCATCGCGAGCCAGCGCGGTCGCAGCAGAACTTCGCGCAGGGTCGGCGGAAAGACCTGCGGAACCGGAGCCTGCTGGGCGAGAGGAGTCGTCATCCGAACCGCACTGTCAACCGGCGTTGTATGGAGCCACGACGACCTCGACCCGCTGGAATTCCTTGAGATCGGAGTAGCCCGTTGTCGCCATCGACTTCTTCAGCGCGCCGATGAGGTTCGCGGTGCCGTCGGCGACGGGAGCCGGGCCGTACAGGATCTCCTCGAGCGAGCCCACCTGATCGACCTTCACGCGCTTGCCGCGGGGCAGCTTCGAGTGGTGTGCCTCGGGGCCCCAGTGGAAGCCGTTGCCGGGCGCATCGGTCGCTCGGGCGAGGGCGACGCCGAGCATGACGGCATCGGCGCCCATCGCGAGCGCCTTGACGATGTCTCCCGAGGTGCCCACTCCGCCGTCGGCGATCACATGAACGTAGCGCCCGCCCGACTCGTCGAGGTAGTCGCGACGTGCGCCAGTGACGTCGGCGACGGCCGTGGCCATGGGCGCATGGATGCCGAGAGTGGCGCGTGTCGTGGACGCCGCTCCTCCACCGAAGCCGACGAGAACGCCTGCAGCTCCGGTGCGCATCAGATGCAGCGCCGCGGTGTAGGTGGCCGCTCCGCCGACGATGACCGGCACATCGAGGTCGTAGATGAACTTCTTCAGGTTCAGGGGTGCCGTCACCGATGAGACGTGCTCGGCAGAGACGGTCGTGCCGCGGATCACGAAGACGTCGACGCCGGCGGCGACCACCGTCTCGTAGAGCTCCTGCGTCCGCTGCGGGGTGAGGGCGCCGGCGACGGTGACCCCCGCAGCACGGATCTCGGCGAGCCGGTCGCGCACGAGTTCAGGCTTGATCGGCTCGGTGTAGAGCTCCTGCATCCGGCGGGTCGCATCGCGGCCCGGCATGCCGGCGATCTCGGCGAGGAACGGCTCAGGGTCGTCGTAGCGCGTCCACAGGCCTTCGAGGTCGAGGACGCCGAGGCCGCCGAGCTGCCCCAGCATGATCGCGGTGCGCGGGCTCACGACGGAGTCCATCGGGGCTCCGAGCACCGGGATCGCGAACTGGAACGCATCGATCGACCAGGCCGTCGAGACATCCTCGGGGTTGCGCGTGCGCCGCGAGGGCACCACCGCGATGTCGTCGAACGTGTAGGCGCGACGCGCACGCTTGGCGCGCCCGAGCTCGATCTCCATACTCACGATGCCAGCCTACCCGGGTGCGTTCGCTGCGCGGGATGCCGCGTGCGGGGAGGTCGCCACGGCGCGGCCCTCGAAATTCGGAGAAGGTCACCCTTTTCGGATGATTCCGCCGGAATCATCCGAAAAGCACCGAATTCTCCGATTTTCGGAGGGGCGGATGCCGCTACTTACGGTAGTTCGGGGCCTCGACGACGATCTGAACGTCGTGCGGGTGTGACTCTTTGAGTCCGGCTGCCGTGATGCGCACGAACTTGCCCTTGGCCTTGAGCTCTTCGACGGTGCGGGCGCCGACGTAGAACATCGACTGCCGCAGTCCGCCGACGAGCTGGTACGCGACGGCTGCGACGGGGCCGCGATATGCGACCTGACCCTCGATGCCCTCGGGGATGAGCTTGTCATCGCTCGGCACATCCGCCTGGAAGTAGCGGTCTTTCGAGTACGAGGTCTTCTTGCCGCGCGTCTGCAGCGCGCCGAGCGAACCCATGCCGCGGTACTGCTTGAACTGCTTGCCCCCGACGAAGACGACCTCGCCGGGCGACTCATCGGTTCCTGCGAACAGCGAACCGATCATCACGGTGTCGGCACCAGCGACCAGCGCTTTCGCGATGTCGCCGGAGTACTGCAGACCACCGTCCGCGATCACCGGGATGCCGGCTTCGCGTGCCGCGAGGGATGCCTCGTACACCGCGGTGACCTGGGGCACACCGACGCCGGCGACGACACGTGTCGTGCAGATCGAACCCGGGCCCACGCCGACCTTGACGGCATCCACTCCCGCGTCGATGAGCGCCTGGGCGCCCTCGCGGGTCGCGACGTTGCCACCGATGATGTCGACGTGATCGAAGGACGGGTCGGCCTTAAGTCGACGGACGATGTCGATCACGCCGGCGGACTGGCCGTTGGCCGTGTCGACCACGAGAACGTCGACACCCGCGTCGCGCAGTGCCTCGGCACGCTCCCACGCGTCACCGAAGAAGCCGATCGCCGCGCCGACACGCAGCCGACCCTGCTCGTCCTTGGTGGCGAGATGGTATTTCTCACTCTTGTCGAAGTCCTTGATCGTGATGAGTCCGGCGAGCTTGCCCTCTTCGTCGATGAGGGGGAGCTTCTCGACGCGGTGCCTCGCGAACAGCGCGATGACGTCATTCGCGCCGATGTCGACGGGGGCGGTAATGAGGCCCTCGGTCGTCATGACGTCTTTGACGAGGGTCGTCTGACGCTCGAAGCCGGAGACGAATCGCATGTCGCGGTTCGTGATGATGCCGACCAGGTGGCCTTCGGGGTCGACCACGGGCAGTCCCGAGATGCGATAGGTCGCGCAGAGGCCGTCGACCTCTTCGATCGTGGTGTCGGGCGTCGTGGTGATCGGGTCGGTTATCATGCCCGATTCGCTGCGCTTCACGCGGTCGACCTGTGACGCCTGCTCCTCGATCGAGAGGTTGCGATGCAGGATGCCAAGGCCACCCTCGCGTGCCACAGCGATCGCCATGCGGGCTTCGGTGACGGTGTCCATGGCGCTGGAGACCAACGGGATCGCGACGGTGATGCGCCGCGTGACGTGAGTCATCGTCTCGGCCTCGCTCGGGATCACATCCGTGTGTCCGGGCAACAGCAGGACGTCGTCGTACGTGAGCCCGACGAAGCCGAACGGGTCGTGATTCTCCATGGATTCCTCCTCGAGGCGCCGCGCGGCTGTTCTTCCTCATCAGAGGACCACGCTGTGGGATGGACGGCGGCGACCGGTGTGCGGGAGGGTCTTCCCGACGCTGAAGATTCTAATCGTCGGGCCGGGCGTTTTGTTCCCGACCGACCCGTTGAGACCGCCCCGCCCACTACCGCATCGGGTTCTCTTTATCGAGCCTCTCCGCACAACGGACGCAAGTGTGACAATCTGCTCACGTCCGTAAGCGACCGATGGCCGAAACACCGCGGACACAATACGCTCGTACCGTCGTTCATCAAGGCCGATGCGACCGATACATCGGTGCAGTGCTGGACTGGAGGATTCGTGAGTCCCACGACTGCCACCGCAAGGCGATCCATGCAATGGATCGTGCTTGCTCTCGGCGCGATGCTGATCGCGCTTTTCGTCATCACTGCCGCGTCTCCGGCGCATGCGGAGACGACTCCCGCCCCCGCGCCGTCGGGCGAGGCGCAAAGCGAACCCTGCGTGGCGAATGCGACGACCGGATGCCTCGGCGGCACCCTCTCGACGGCCACGGCGGGAATCTCGATCACCGCGACCGGGCCAGGCGGCTCAGCGTCGACGACGACGCTGGAAGACGGCACGTGGTCGCTCGCGGTGACGCAGGCCGGCACCTACTCGGTCTCGATCGACGCGAGCACCCTGCCGGATGGCGTGACCCTCAAGGACACGGCGCCCAAGACGCGCCCGGTCACCCTCGGAGCCAACACCGCCGTGCTGTTCTCGCTCACAGACGCGTCGTCCGGAGGCACGGACAGCGGGAACTCCGCCGCTGACACGGGCTTCAACTGGGATCGACTCGCCCAGCAGGCGGCATCGGGGCTCCGGCTGGGTCTGCTCCTCGCCCTCGCCGCCGTCGGCCTGTCGTTGATCTACGGCACAACCGGCATCTCGAACTTCGCTCACGGTGAGCTCGTGACTCTCGGCGGACTGCTCGCCTACGTCTTCGCGAATCTGATGGGCCTGAATCTCTGGGTCTCGGCGGTGATCGTCGTCATCCTGTGCTCATTGTTCGGATTCGCGCAGGATGTCGCGATCTGGAAACCGTTGCGACGAAAGCGGCTCAGTCTGACGCAGCTCATGATCGTCACGATCGGCATGTCGTTGGCCCTTCAGTACACGTTCCAGTTCTTCCTCGGTGCCTCTACCGTCCGCATCGTGACGGCCAACCCGGTGCCGGTGAAGATCGGCCCGGTCTCCCTCAGCGTCGATTCGCTCGTGGCCATGGGCGTCGCCGTCGTCGTGCTGATCGCGGTGGGCATCTTCCTCCTGAAGACGCGCGTGGGTCGCGCCACCCGTGCGGTGAGTGACAACCCCGCTCTGGCTGCGGCATCCGGCATCAATGTCGACGGCGTCATCCGCATCATCTGGACGGCCGCAGCCGGCCTCGCGGGCCTTTCCGGCATCCTGCTCGGACTCGTCCTGAACGGCATCAACTGGATGACGGGGATGCAGCTGCTGTTGTTCTCCGCCGTCACCCTCGGTGGCCTCGGCACCGCGTTCGGAGCGCTGTTCGGGGCTCTCATCATCGGTATGACCGTGGAGCTGACGAACATCTGGCTGCCGGGTGACTTCAAGTACGCAACGGCCCTCGTGCTGCTGATCCTCCTCCTGCTGGTCAGACCACAGGGACTCTTCGGGCGCAAGGAACGGGTGGGCTGAGCCATGAACGGCATCACGCAGCTGCTGTATGACATGTCCGCTATCGCGATCTCGCCCGCGACCGCCGCCTTCGCGATCGCGGCGATCGGCCTCAACATCCACTTCGGCTACACCGGCCTGCTCAACATGGGTCAAGCGGGATTCATGCTGCTCGGCGCCTACGGCTTCGCCGTGTCCGCCGGCGCCGGCCTCGGCTTCTGGCCGTCGCTTCTGATCGCTCTGATCGTCGTACTGATCTACAGCTTCATCCTCGGTATTCCGACTCTGAAGCTGCGTGGCGACTATCTCGCGATCGTGACGATATCGGCGGCGGAGATCATCCGCATGGTCGGACGTTCGAGCATCATGGGACCCATCACCGGCGGCAGCAACGGCATCACCGGCGACATCTACCGCGAAGCCTTCAACGGGCTGTCGTTCTTCGGCGACGGACAGACCACGATCCTGTGGTTCACCTATGACAACACCGGCGTCAACGGCTGGTGGATCCGATTCGTGGCATGGGCACTCGTGGGCATCTTCTGCGTCCTGGTGTGGCTGCTGATCCGCAGCCCATGGGGCCGCGTCCTCAAGGGCATCCGCGAAGACGAGGACGCCGTCCGCAGCCTCGGCAAGAGCGCGTTCTCGTTCAAGATGCAGGCGCTCGTGCTCGGTGGCCTGCTCGGAGCCGTCGCCGGTGTGATCTATGTGCTTCCCAGCTCGGTGCAGCCCGATGCTCTCGGGCGCTCCACGACGTTCTTCATCTGGACCGCACTGCTGCTCGGTGGAGCTGCGACGATCTTCGGACCGGTGCTCGGGTCGATCCTGTTCTTCGTCGTCCGCATCTTCATCCAGGGGCTGACCCGGATGCTGGTGCCCGACACCGTGATGTCGACACAGCAGACCGAGCAGTTCTCTTGGATCATGATCGGCATCGCCCTGATGCTGCTCGTGATATTCCGACCACAGGGCGTCCTCGGAAGCAAGAAGGAGCTGAGCTTCAATGTCTGAGCTCACAGCCGCAGCGGCGGACGCACACGCACAGCTGGGCGGGGTGCCGCAGGTGCCGGGGGCGAGCAAGCCCGATCCCATCCTTGTCGTCGACAACATCGTCCGGCGCTTCGGCGGCATGACCGCCGTCGACGTCGACCACCTCGAGGTGCAGCGCGGCACGATCACTGCGCTGATCGGCCCGAACGGCGCCGGCAAGACCACGTTCTTCAATCTCATCACCGGCTTCGACAAACCGACGAGCGCGAAGCGACTCGTGGGTGGGCCGCCCTCGGCGAAGACTGCTCGGTGGGCGTTCGACGGGCGCACGCTCGGCAACACCTCAGCATCGAAGGTCGCTCGCAGCGGCATGGTGCGCACGTTCCAGCTCACCAAGGCCCTCTCGCGCATGACCGTCATCGACAACATGCTGCTCGGCGCACGGGATCAGCCCGGCGAGAACATGGCCGCCGCACTCATCCGGCCGCTCTGGTCCAAACGCGAGAAAGAGATCGAGGCGAAAGCCGACGAGCTGCTCCACCGCTTCAAACTGCACGACAAGAAGGAAGACCTCGCAGGTTCGCTCTCGGGCGGCCAGAAGAAGCTGCTGGAGATGGCGCGGGCGCTGATGAGCGATCCGAAGATGATCATGCTCGATGAGCCCATGGCGGGAGTGAACCCGGCGCTGACACAGTCGCTGCTCGGGCATATCCGTGCGCTTCGCGATGAAGGGACCACCGTGCTCTTCGTGGAGCACGACATGCACATGGTGCGGCACATCTCCGACTGGGTCATCGTGATGGCGCAGGGTGTCATCGTCGCTGAGGGTCCGGCCGCCGATGTCATGTCGCAGCAAGCCGTCATCGATGCCTACCTGGGTGCGCATCACGACACCGACCTCGGTGACGACGCGTTGCTCGATGACGAGGCCGCCATGGCCGAGCTCGAGAGTGAAGCCGAGGCCGAGGACGCCGCCGAGGAAGCCAGGGTCGACGAGGCCCTCGGGAAGGAGCATCGCCCGTGAGCATCGCGTCGAACGCCGCCGAGCCCGTGCTGGTCGCGAAAGACCTGCACGCCGGCTACCTGCCCGGCATAAACATCCTCAACGGAGTGAACATCGAAGCGCGCCCCGGCGAGCTCATCGGCATCATCGGGCCGAACGGCGCGGGTAAGTCGACTTTCCTGAAGGCGGTGTTCGGCCAGGTTTCGATCCGTCAGGGATCGGTGACGCTGAAAGGCACCGACATCACCGGATGGAAGCCGAACCGACTCGTGCGCGAGGGCGTGGGCTTCGTGCCGCAGACGAACAACGTCTTCCCCTCTCTCAGCATCGAAGAGAACCTGCAGATGGGCATTTATCAGAAGCCCAAGGCGTTCAAGGCGCAGCTCGAGAAGATCTTCGAGATCTTCCCCGTTCTCGCCGACCGGCGGGACCAGCGGGCGGGCTCGCTCTCGGGCGGTGAGCGCCAGTCGGTCGCGATGGCGCGCGCGCTGATGATGGACCCATCCGTGCTGCTCCTCGACGAGCCGTCCGCGGGGCTCTCCCCCGTACGTCAGGACGAGACGTTCCTGCGCACCCGCCGCATCAACAAGGCGGGCGTCAGCGTCATCATGGTCGAGCAGAACGCCCGACGGTGCCTGCAGATCTGCGACCGCGCCTACGTGCTCGACCAGGGCCGCGATGCCTACACCGGCACGGGCCGCGACCTCGCAAAAGACCCCAAGGTCATCCAGCTGTACCTCGGCACGCTGGCCACCGACGTCGAGGCTGAGACGAAGTCGCACCAGGTCATCACGACCACGGAGTAGCCTCACGCCCGTTGCTGCAGAGGGGGCGGGTGCGGATGCCGCATCCGACCCTCTCTCGTGCCCCTCACCCCCCGCGAGACGTCAAAGAAGCGCAACCCGCCCGACTCGGGGTTGTGCTTTTCTGCCGTCTCGCGGAGTGTGAGGGGCGAGCAGCAGAACGGCCCCCGGAGAACCGGGGGCCGTTCTGTCGAGCTCAGCGGGTGATCAGGACTTGCCCTCGACCGCGCTGACCCAGACGGGCTTGTTGTCGGCGTCGAACTTGTAGATGCCGATGAACGCGCTCGAGGGGTCGTTCTTGGCGTTGAACGGGCCAACACCGGCGACACCCTTGTAGTGGATGTCCGTGCCGGCCTTGATGAGCGTCGCGCAGTCGGCGTAGCTCGTGCACTCGGTGCCACCGTTCGCACCCGAGACCGCGGCCAGGTTCTTCTGGATCGTGGTCGGGTCGGTCGCCCCGCCCTTGAGAGCTGCGAGGCCCGCAAGGATCGTCGCGTCGTACGACTCAGCGGCGTACGAGTAGTCGGTCAGCGCCGAACCCTCGACGGCCTTGCTCCAGGCCGACGCGCGGTCCTTGAAGTCCTGGGCAGCGTTCGCGCCCGGGATCGTGCCCTGCGCACCCGTGAGGGTGTTCTTGTCGAACACCTTCGAGTAGTCAGACGTGTTGCCGTCGGTCATGTAGATCTTCGACATGTCCCAGCTCTGCGAGACGAGCTCGGGCACGATCGCCTTCGTCTCGTCGAACGCGATCACGACGATGGCGTCAGGCTTGGATGCGATCGCCGCGGTGACCTCGGACGAGAAGGTGGTCTGGCCCGGAGGGAACTCCTGGCCGGCGCCCTTCTTGCCGTACGTGATCGTGCCGCCGGCAGCTTCGACGGTCGATTCGATGACGTCACGCAGGCCGGTGCCGTACGAGTCGTTGAACACGAGGAAGGCGACGTTGGCGTTGCCGTCCTTCGCGATCAGCTGACCGAGCGCCGAACCCTGCACCGTGTCCGGCGGTGCCGTCCGGAAGTAGAACGGAGAGATACCCGAAAGGCCCGCGTCGGTGTTGGCCGGCGAGATCTGGACGATCGGCGCGGCGGTGATCTGCGCGACGACGTTCTTCGAGACGGACGAGGATGCGGCGCCGATGACGACCGAGACCTTGGCGTCGATCAGCTTCGACGCGGACGCCGAAGAGATCGTGAGGTCGGTGCTGTCACCGGAGTCGGTCTGGAACATGCAGGTCTTGCCACCGGCGGCGGCGATGTCGTTGACGGCGAGCCCGGTGCCCGCGATCTCCGGCGGGCCGAGGAACGCGAGAGTACCGGTGACCGGCAGCAGCGTGCCGACCTTCAGGGTGTCGGCGCTGGTGGCGCCATCCGCACAGTCCATCGCTTTGTAGTCGGACGATGCGGCCGACGAAGAGCCACCACTGGAGCTCGCCGTACTTCCACCGGAGCATCCGACCAGCGTGAGCGCCGAAACGCTCGCGAGGGCAGCAGCGGCGAACCACGCTTTCTTGGAGTGAACCATCTGGTTCTGTCCTTTCCTCTTGATGTGCGGCAGGGACCGCGTTTTCGCCACGCTAGCCCCGTATTGTTTCGACCTTGTTTTGGCGCGAGCAAACGCGCACTAACTGGAGCCGTTTCGCGATGCAATCGTTATGAACGGATGCCTCAGGCAACGGCCCGTCCCGAAGTCCCGCGAACACACCGCCGAGGCCCGGCGAGAGGATCAGACGACGGGAGCGACGTCCGAGACGCCGCGTGCGCGCCGGGCGAAGACCAGCGAATCGAGGGTGAGCACGATCAACGCGACCCAGACGATGCTGAAGCCGATCCAGCGTTCGAGGGGCATCGGCTCGCCCAGCACCCACGCACCGATGATGAACTGCAGGATCGGCGCGATGAACTGCAGCATCCCCATGACGCTGAGCGGAACACGGCGCGCACCCGAGGCGAACAGCAGCAGCGGCGTGGCGGTGACGACGCCGGCCAGCCCGAGCAGAACGCCGTGGCCGAGGCCCTCGGTGCCGATCGTGATGCCGGTGGTCGCACCGACGACCACGAGCTGAACGACCGCGATCGGTACGAGCCAGAATGACTCGAGAGTGAGTCCGCTGACCGCGTCCACCGAGGGACCGATCTGCTTCTTCACGAGACCGTAGAACCCGAACGAGAACGCCAGGGTGAGCGCGATCCAGGGGAACCCGCCGTAACCGACGACGATGACCCCCACGGCGACCACGGCGAGGGCAATCGCGATCCACTGCGTGATGCGCAGGCGCTCACGCAAGATCAGCACGCCGAGCAGTACCGTGACGATCGGGTTGATGAAGTAGCCGAGGCTCGTCTCGATCACGTGACCGGTGAGCGTGCCCAGCAGGTAGGTCTGCCAGTTGACGTAGATCAGGACGCCGGCGAGGGCGGTGAGGAGCAGCAGGCGGCGCTGACGGATGATGACGCCGAATCGCCCCCACGTGCGGGTGACGGCGAGGAGGAGCACGCAGAACACGAGTGACAGCAGAATGCGCCACGCAACCACTTCCCACGCGGTCGTGGGGGTGAGCAGGAGGAAGTACAGCGGGAGGAAGCCCCAGATCAGATAGGAGGCGAACCCGAATACCCCGCCGATCAGTCGCTCCCGCCCGGCGTCCACGACCGGCGAGCCGGGGTTCTCGTTCGGTTCGGTGCTCACCTTCACAGCCTAGATCCGCCCGAAAAGGCAGAAGACCCGGATGCCGAGGCATCCGGGTCTTCTGAAAGGAATGTCGTCAGCGAACGACGACAGCGAGCACGTCGCGGGCCGAGAGCACGAGGTACTCGTCGGCGCCGAACTTGACTTCGGTGCCACCGTACTTGCTGTAGATCACACGGTCGCCGACGGCGACGTCGATCGGAATGCGGTTGCCGTTGTCGTCGATGCGGCCTGGGCCGACCGCGAAGACCTCGCCCTCCTGGGGCTTCTCCTTCGCGGTGTCGGGGATGACCAGGCCACTCGCGGTGGTCTGCTCGGCCTCGACCTGCTTGATGACGATGCGGTCCTCGAGCGGCTTGATGTCAACCGACACGGTCTACCTCTTTCTCGGAAATTCAAGACTTGGTTAGCACCCTCACCATGAGAGTGCTAATGCCAGTCTAGGGACTGACTGGCACTCTTGCAACGCGAGTGCCAACACTTCGCTCCTGTCGGTAACGCGGCGACATCCGCCGCCTAGGCTGTCGGGATGGACATGGCCGAGCTCCAGCAGTTGCTCACCCCTGAGGGGTTGCGCCTGCTCGACGGCCTCTCGCCGACCGAGACGACCGCGGATGTCGCGCGCACCGTGTCGCGCCTGCGAGCGGCGGGGCACAGCCCCGAGCTCGTCGCTGCGGTGGTCGGCCAGGTGCGGCTGCGAGTCAAGGCTGCGGCGAAGTTCGGCCCGTTCGCCGCGCGGATGCTGTTCACCCGGGCAGGTCTGGAACAGTCCACGCGGCTCGAGGTGGCCGCCCACCATGCCGGCCGTTTCCGTGACGCCGGACTGCAGACGGTGGCCGACCTCGGCTGCGGCATCGGCGGTGACGCGATGGGTATCGCGGCTCTAGGGCTGCGGGTGCTCGCGGTCGATGCCGACGAGGTCACCGCGGCGCTCGCCGCGTACAACCTGGCGCTGTTCGGCGATGCGGTGACGGTGCAGCACGGCCGAGCCGAGGCATCCGATCTGGCGGGCATCGACGGCGTCTGGCTCGATCCTGCGCGTCGCACCGCCGGGCACAGCGAGACATCCCGCGTTACGGCCACGGACTACAGCCCGCCGCTCGATTGGGCGTTCGCGCTCGCATCGCGCCGGCCCACGGGCATCAAGCTCGGCCCGGGGTTCGACCGAGACGCGATCCCCGCGGATGTCGAGGCGCAGTGGATCAGCGTCGACGGATCGACTATCGAGCTCGTGCTCTGGTCGCGCGTCCTCGCCCGACCAGGCGTCGGGCGCGCGGCGCGGGTCGTGCGCGGCGGCGTCGCGCACGAGCTGACGTCGGCGACGGATGCCTCCGACGAGCCTGTGCGAGCGCTCGGAGCGTTCGTCCACGAGCCCGACGGCGCCATCATCCGCGCGCGTCTGATCGGCGATGTCGCCCGCAGCCTGGACGCTGGGATGCTCGCACCGGGAATGGCCTACCTGACGGGAGACGCGCCCCTGACGAGCCCGTTCGTGTCGTCGTTCCGCGTGCGCGAAGAGCTGCCGTCCGATGTGCGGGCGCTCGCCCGAGCACTGCGGGAGCGAGACATCGGAACACTGGAGATCAAGAAGCGCGGTGTCGACATCGACCCCGCGACGTTCCGCACGAAGCTCACGCTGCGCGGACCGGGTGCGGCGACGCTGATCCTCACCAGAATCGGCTCGAAGCGGTTGACACTGCTCGCCGACCGCGTTGCGGCCTGATCCCGTCGAGACCTCTCCCGTGTGTCAGCCGAGGATGCCCGCACTCGATGCTGCCCACAGCAGCCAGCCGGCGCTGTAGACGACGGAGGCGATCCCGATCACGAGTGCCCAGCACGCCACTGCGCGGCTTTCGAACGGACGACGCAGCGCCACGATCGCCGTGATCGTGCCGACGATTCCGATGGGAAACCCCCATCCGACGAAGAACGACACCGCGAGGCCGATCCCCGAGAACGCGAGCGCCCAGCCCGCGACGCCACGCTGGGGCTCCGGGGTCGCTGCGCTCGGTTTCCATAGGGGGGTCGCCACCGCATCGGAGCCCGATCCGTCGTCGGATCCGATGTCGGACTCCACTTCCGGCATCGTGCCCGGCTCAACGGGCGCCGAGGTGGAGGTCACGCCCAGCGGCGCGGTGGGAAGGCGCAGAAACCCGGTGCGCGGTGCGCCCGGCATCCGCGCCTGAGGCGCAGCCGGTGCCACATCGGCCGATGGCGCCTCCATCCGGGGGGCGGGCCTCGGCGCGGCCGGGGGCATCACCTTCCCGTGCGGGGGCTCGGGCGCCGGGATGCCCGAGGTCTCGTCGGGGCCGCTCATTCCGCGCTCCCCCCTGCGTGAGGACGCTCGTCGACCTGGATCTCGGTGACCGGCAGGGTCGAGTCCGCACCGAAGTCGAGGGTCGACGGCCTCCGTCCGGCGGAGATCAGCTCGCTCGCGAGCGCCGCGATCATTGCACCGTTGTCGGTGCAGAGCGACAACGGTGGGATACGGACCGTCACACCTGCGGCATTCGCTCGCTGCACCGCCACCTCGCGCAGCCGGTGGTTGGCGATCACTCCCCCGCCGAGGAGCAGTCGGGGCACCTCGAAACGCGCGCAGGCGTCCAGGGCCTTCGTGACGAGCACGTAGATCACGGCTTCGCGGAAGCTCGCGGCGACGTCAGCCACAGGCGGGGGCTCACCCGCCGCTTCGCGCTGCTCGATCCACCGCGCGACCGCGGTCTTGAGCCCAGAGAAAGAGAAGTCGTAGCGGTGCTTCGCCATGTCGGAGGCGCGCGACATTCCGCGCGGGAAGCGGATCGCTGCAGGGTCGCCGGAGGCCGCGGCGCGATCGATCTCGGGGCCACCGGGGTAGGGCAGGCCGAGAATGCGGGCGATCTTGTCGAAGGCTTCGCCCGCCGCGTCGTCCATCGTCTCGCCGAGCAGTTCGACGTCGCCGGTGAGATCACGCACGAGCAGCAGCGAGGTGTGTCCTCCGCTCACCAGAAGAGCGACCGTCGGGTATTCCAAGGGTGCCGCTTCGGGGTCGAGGATGTCGGCGGCGATATGGCCGACCAGGTGATTGACGGCGTACAAAGGCTTATCGAGCGATACGGCGAGTGCCTTCGCCGCTCCGACGCCGACCATGAGCGCGCCGGCGAGCCCCGGACCGCTCGTGACCGCGACCGCGTCGATCTCGGCGAGTGTCACTCCGGCTTCGGCCAGCGCAGCCTCGATCGAGGGCTGCAGCGCCTCGAGGTGGGCGCGGGCAGCCACCTCGGGCACGACTCCGCCGAAGCGGGCGTGCTCATCCATGCTCGAAGCGATCGTGTTGCTCAGCAGCGTGCGCCCGCGGACGATGCCGATGCCGGTTTCGTCGCAGCTCGTCTCGATGCCCAGCACCAGAGGTCCGGTCATGCGGTGACCTCCCTGCCGTGGGGTGACGCAACTCCGGTGGAATTCATGCCGACGGCGCCTGAATCGTCGGAATCGGCGTCGGGTCCGGAAACCACCGGAGTTGTGTCAGTGTTCTGCGCAGCACTCCTGGCGCGCACATCGAGGCGCATCACGATCGCGTCGACGTCGTCGGGCTGGTAATACCGCAGGCGGCGTCCCTCCTCGCGAAAGCCTTCGGCGGCGTACAGCGCCTGGGCGACAGGATTGTCGGCGCGAACCTCGAGGAAGACGTCATGCACACCCCGCCCCGCTGCTTCGTCGAGGAGGGCGGTGAGCAGCATCCGCCCCCACCCGCGACCGCGGGATGCCGCGGCCACCGCGATCGTCTGGATGTCGGCATCCTTCGCCCGACGCGGCGCCCGCAGCCCCGCGTAGCCGACGAGCACGCCGTCGGCCTCGAGCGCGAGGTAGTGCCCGTGGGGAGAGACCAGTTCTTCGCGCATCATCGCGTCCGACCAGGCGTCGCTCGGGAACGACGTGCGTTCCAGCAGCATGATTGCCTCGAGGTCACCCGCAGTCGCCGCACGCAGGAGGGGGGCGCTCATGCCGTCACCCGCTTCGGAGCATGGCCGAGGGTCACATCCGGCGAGCGCAGGTAGAGCGGCTCAGCCGGGCCCGTCTCGCGTCCGCCTGCGAGTGCACGCGCTGCGACGAGGGCGAGCATGGCGCCCGACACACTGTGGGCCTCGCGCCGCTCGGCGCCGAGGTCGTTCAGACGCGCATCGAGATCATCACGCGGCACGAGCGCCGGCTCGGTGACGCGCACCGGGAGCCCGTCGTCGTCGATGCCGTCGTAGACCGTGTAGGCGAACTCTCTGCGCCGGGCGTCGGTGACGACCGCGAAGCGCGGGGTGTCGGCATCCTGCAGGGCAGCGTGCAGCAGGTGGCCGAGCGCGATCGCGTCGTGACTGACAACGGCGACTACCGGGATGCCTCTCCCCAGGGCGAACGCCCGGGCGGCGGCGACGCCGATGCGCAGTCCGGTGAAGGGCCCTGGACCCATCCCCGCGGCCACATGGGTGAGGTCGAGGCGGGGCACGGACGGAGCGGGGACGCCCACCGCGGCAGCGCCAGATGCCTCCGTGAGCGCCCGCGCGAGGAGCGAGCCGATCACCTCGGCGTGCCGGAGAGGATCCGTACTGCCGACCTCCGACCGCACGACACCGTCGGCCTCGACGACAGCGACGGTCGTGCCGAGGGAGGTGTCGATACCGAGGATCACCCCTCCAGGGTAGCCGCGGCGGTCGCCGCGGGCGGTGAGAGCGCCCGCGCACCGAACCGATTCGGTCTCGGCGACGAAGAAGGAGTGTGAAGGTTCTGGATGTGATCGACCCTGTGGCACCGCTCGCGCTCGAGACGGACGAGACCGCGCTCGGCCTCCGTCGAGCCGTGGCCCGCACCGACGTCGGCGAGATCGTCGTGCGAGTCGGACGCCCCGCGGGCGGTCCCGCCACGATCCTGCTGCACGGCGCCGCGGGCTCGTGGACCACGTGGACGCCGCTCCTTCGCGCCGCCGACCGTGCCGGCACTCCCCTCACGGATGTGATCGCGCCCGACCTGCCCGGGTGGGGCGAGAGCGGCGGCGGAGTCGGCAGCGTGGCCGAGATCTCCGTCACTCTCGCCACGCTCGCGCGCTCGCTGGGTTACGAGTCCTGGCGCATCGCGGGGCATTCGCTCGGCGGTCTGATCGCTCTCGATCTCGCCGCGCGCGAGCCACGAGCAACCATCGGGGTCGCCCTCGTCTCCCCGACCGGCGCGGGGGTGCTGGATGCCATCCGACGCCCCGTGCGCGGCGGTGTGCTCCTGCCGGGCTTCGCCGGCATGCTCCTGGCGATGCGGATCCTCTCCCGGGTCGGCGGCCGAACAGTCGTCCGTGGCCTGCATCGCCTGGGCTGGCTGGCAGCCCTCTCGGCACCATTGTTCCGCGATGGCAGCCGAGTGGACGCATCCGTCATCGCCGCGCTCGCAGACGAAGTGCGTCCCACGGCCTTCTCGCACGCCGCCC
>JAHIOK010000239.1 GCA_018895315.1 Actinomycetota bacterium
ATCCGGTCGGATCCGACCAGGTCACGATCGCACTCGGCCGGGCCGGCTGGAGGATGGCGCGCGCATCGCGGAAGGACGCCGCCAGGCCGCTGGTGTGCGCGTAGAGGGCGGCGCGGTCGATCGAAGCGAACAGCCCGAGTGCGGGTTCGGCTCCTACGAAGGCCTGCCACGCCGGCGACACATCGAACCGGGAGGCGTCGGACGCGAGTGTCAGGTCGTGGCCGTAGCACGATGACCACGGGTCCGCACCGGCGTACCACCCGGCGAAAATCGGGGTCAGCTGCGCGCCCAAATCTTCCGAGAGTGCGCAGAATGCGACCCCACGTGGTGCGCACAGCCACTTGTAGGCGTGGCAGATGACCGCATCGAACATCGTGCCGTCCACGGGCATCCATCCGACGGCCTGCGTCGCGTCGCACAGCGTGTAGGCGCCGTGACGCTCGGCCGCTTGCGCGATGGCGTCGGCGTCGGCGACCTCACCGGTCGCGGACTGCACGATCGAGAACGCGACGAGCCAGGTCTGGTCGGTGATCGCTGCGGCAAGGTCCTCCAGCGGTGCGGTCCGCACCCGGATGCCTCGACCGGCGTGGGCGAACGGAAGCATGATCGACGAGAAGTCGCCATCCGCGCACAGCACCTCTGCGCCGTCCGGCATTCCTGCGGCGACGAGCCCTGCGAACACCGATGCCTGCGAGCCGATCGCGACGCGTGCGGGGGACACCCCCACGAGCCGGGCGAAGTGCGCCCTCGAGTTCTCCACCGCGACAGACGCGACCAGGGGATCGGGGTGACCGGATGCCGCCGCATCCAGTTCTGCGATGACGGCCGCGCGGGTGTCCTTGGTCGGCAGACCGACCGTGCACGCGGCGAGGTATCCGCGGCCCCCGGTGAATTGCTGCTGTGCTGCACGCAGTGAGAGCTCGGCTCGGGCCTGGGGCTCGCTCGCCGCCGTGATGTCGGTGGTCTCGGCGGGGTGAGCGGGAGTCATGTGTCCAGTGTCGGGCTGGGTCATTTCATTGGTCTAGAGCAGGTACCTCATGCAATACATGCCTGACTGTTATGTTCGATCTATGGCTGAGTCACCCTTCGATGATCCAGAACTCGATGTCCAGATTCTCCGTGTCGTCCGGGCCATCGGCGACACTGGCTCGATCACGGCGGCCGCCCGCGCCCTCGGATACAGCCAGCCCGCGGTCAGCCAGCAGATGAAGCGGCTTGAGCAGCGCCTCGGAGTTCCCGCTGTCGAACGCATCGGCCGTCGCATGCGCCTCACCGAAGCGGGTCGTGTGCTGGCTCGGCATGCCGCAGCGGTGACGACGGCGCTGGATGCCGCGGCCGGTGAACTCGCCGAACTGCGGGGCCTGCGCAGCGGGAGGGTTCGGCTCGTAGGCTTCCCGTCGGCCTCGCCGACCGTCATCCCGCAGCTGCTCGCCAACCTCGGGGCGCAGCATCCGGGGCTGAGCGTGACATACGTGGAGGCGGAGCCCCCTGAGGCGGTCGAGGCCGTCCGCGAAGATCGTGCCGATATCGCGCTGACCTTCAGCTATCCCGGAGACCGTGACGACCCGCACGGCTCGAGCGCGAGTGGTCTATCGGTGCGGGCCATGGGCAGCGACGAGCTCCTGGTCGTGCTGCCGATCGGCCATGCCGCCGCCGAAGCCGGTCGCGTCGAGGTCGAAGCCCTGGCCGATGAGAACTGGATCGCGGGCTGCCCGCGCTGCCGCGGCCACCTGCTCGAGCTCTGCGGGCGTGCCGGGTTCGAGCCGCGCATCGGCTTCGAAACCGACAACGTCGTCGCGGTCGAGGCACTCGTGGCGCAGGGCATCGGTGTCGCGACGCTGCCACGGATGGCCGTGGACTCGTTCCCGCAGCTGCCCGGAGTCGTCACGCTTCCGCTGCCACGAGCCGAGGCGAGAACGCTCCATGCCGTCACCGCGGTCGGCGCCGACCGCGTGCCCTCGGTGCGCATGACTCTGGCCGCCCTGACCCGGGTGCTGGCACCCTGACCCGGCCCGGCCCGGCCGGGTCCCGCCCGCCATGCCGTGTCCCGCCCGCCATGCCGTGTCCCGCCGGGGCCGTGCCGGAGAACTGCACGAATACGGGCATCGTGCCCCCGCGCCGGCAACGAGGCGACTTCGTCACCTCCCTGCAGTCCTCCGGCACGCAGAGGAGCCGGAGCCGCCGAACTAAACTCGAACCACGATGTCTACACCTGATCCCCGCACCACGACCGCGACCGGCGCCGATGTGCGCGTGCGGTTCTGCCCGTCACCCACCGGCCTGCCGCACGTCGGCCTCATTCGCACGGTCCTGTTCAACTGGGCCTACGCGCGACACAACGGCGGAAAGCTCGTCTTCCGCATCGAAGACACGGATGCGGCGCGCGACAGCGAAGAAAGCTATCACCAGCTCCTCGACGCCTTGCGCTGGCTCAAGATCGACTGGGACGAAGGTGTCGAGGTCGGTGGACCGCACGCCCCGTACCGGCAGTCCCAGCGCCACGACATCTACGCGGGTGTTCTCGACAAGCTCATCGCCGCGGGCGCTGTGTACGAGAGCTACTCGAATGCGGCCGAGATCGACGCGCGCAACGAGGCCAACGGCCGGGCGAAGCAGCTCGGCTACGACAACTACGACCGCACCCTCACCGACGAGGCGAAGGCCGCGTTCCGCGCCGAAGGCCGTGAGCCTGCATGGCGTGTGCGCGTGCCCGACGAAGACCTCACCTACGTCGACCTGATCCGCGGCGAGGTGACGTTCCCGGCGGGATCCTTCCCCGACTTCGTCATCGTCCGCGCCGGCGGCATCCCGCTGTACACGTTCGTGAACCCGGTCGATGACGCGCTCATGGGCATCACGCACGTGCTGCGCGGCGAAGACCTCATGCCTTCCACC
>JAHIOK010000240.1 GCA_018895315.1 Actinomycetota bacterium
CGCCGTCCTCGCCGTCCTCGGCTCTGCGCTCGGCGTCGCATCGGTCACGAGCACACAAGCGGCGTGGACCGACAAGTCAGCCGTGTCCGCCGCGGTCACCGCGGGAACGTGGAAGACGATCACGAACAGCTGCACGGCCATGAACGCGCGAGGCGGAACCGTGCACGGCGGAACCTGCAGTATCACGGGAGTCACGTTCACGCAGTGGTCGGACGGCTCGAACATCGTGCGCGACTACCAGGTCGGCATCAAGACGAATGCCTGGATGAGCTACGCGGCATTCGACATCGACCTCGCCTCGGGTACAGGAACAGGAGCGTGGACCTGGGGCAAGGCGGCAACGATTCCGACCGGGCAATTCACCCCGACGTCGGGATTCACGTGCTCGACCCTCCCCGAGCTCACCGCAACCGGTCCGCTGAACTGGGGGTCCAGCTACACGATCTGGGTACGCGTTGTCATGGATTCATCGACGTCCATGGGCGCCCAGAAGAATTGCCGGTGAGGGCGCGTCATGGCAGGTGAGGCATTTACGCGGCTGTTCTGGGATATCCTGACGGACGTCCAGGAACCGCATCCATCGGGGGTCGCGCTTCCGGAAGGTGATTCCGTGGAAACAGCGCGCAGAGCAGTCGTCGTCGAAGACGAAGAAGACATCCGTTCGTTGCTGACCGCTGTTCTCGAACAGGCGGGATTCATCGTCCATGCCGCCGCAGACGGTCAGACCGGCCTCGAACTCGTCCGCCTGCACAACCCGGTGGTCACCACCCTCGATGTCAACATGCCCGGCATGGACGGCTTCGAGACGGCTAAGCGCATCCGCGCGATCAGCGCGACCTACATCGTGATGCTCAGCGCTCGCACCGAAGAGATCGATGCCCTTCAGGGTCTGGAGGCGGGGGCCGACGACTACGTCGCCAAACCGTTCCGGCCTCGTGAGCTGCGCGCCCGCATTGACGCGATGCTGCGGCGCCCTCGGGCCCACGTGGGCTCGGCGGAGGTCGTGCCTGCATCGGCGGCGGCCACGACGTCGTCCGGTGGCGCCGCGCCGGTCGCACGCGAGGAGGAGTCGGGCTGGCTGGAGCACAAGGGAGCGCGTCTGCATCCGGAGATGCGCATCGCCATGCTCGATGACGCTCAGCTCGATCTGACGCGCAGCGAATTCGACATCTTCGCCGATCTGCTGTCATCCGGTCGACGCGTGCTGAGCAAGACCGATCTCGCGCTGATGCTGCGCGGTGAGCGCTTCACCGGTGTGGAGTTCGTGAGCGACAGCGACGCCCGCGCCATCGAGGTGCACATGGCGAACCTCCGCCGCAAGCTCGGAGAGAGCCCGGCGAGCCCGCGGTGGATCGAGACCGTGCGCGGGGTCGGCTACCGCCTCACCGCGCGCTGATCCCACCCGGTTCGATCTCACTGCCGATCAGCACCGAGGTCTCGACGCTCGTCGCCGCACGTTGGGCGGCATCGCGAGCGATCCGCACGAGCGCCTCGCCGTCGTATCCGGCTGTGTCGCTGAGCCCGATGCCCACACCCATCACCGGGATGACGCCGCCGGTCATGCCCCCGAGATCCTCGAACATGCCCTGGTAGATCACCGCGGCATCGCGTCGAGCGGCGCCCGCCGTCTCGGTCAGGATGCCGACTGCGAGCGAGGCCGGCCCGATATCGCCGACGAAGGCATTGGATGGCGCGTAGCGGCGAACGGCGATGCGCCACCGGTTGGTCACGGCCCGCGCGACGTCGCTTCCGAACGCCGTGGAGATCTGGCCGATGTCGTCGATCGTGATCACGATCACTCCGACCAACTCGCCCCGGCGTGACGCACGGCCTGCGAGTTCGCGCAACGTCACGTCGAAGGACGCCGCGGACAGCATCCCGTCGCTCGCGGCGATCTCGACCGCGTGCTCCTCATAACCACGCAGCTGCGCGCGCCCGGCGCGCAGGATCGATGTGACGATCACCGCGATGATGGTGAGAATGACGGTGAGGATGCCCGTCGGGATCACGCCGAAGCCCGTTCGGAACAGTTCGCTCTCCGGCCCCACGATCAGGAAGATCGGGATCCGCAATGCGTAGTAGAGAGCCTGGAGGCCGAGGACGAAGGCGAACCCCCACGAAGTACGGCTGCGTCCCATTTCGCCCCGGAGGCACTCCGCGGAGCCCAGCGCAGCGAAGACCAGCAGTGCGGCGAACATCCAGAGCGCCCCGGCCCAGTCGCCGCCCTTGGGGCCAGCGACCAGCACCGCGATGACCGCGATCGCAACAGCCCCACTGACGATCAAAGACGGGATGAGCATCGCGCGCCCGTTGAACACCCGACATCCCAGCCAGAGGCATCCGGTGCCGGCGACGAACGCGCCGTTACCCACAGCGATCGCCCACCAGGATGCGGGTGCGACCGCCCAGACGAGGTAAGAGATCGTGGTCAGCATCCCGGCAAGGAACCCCAATGACCACACTCGCCCCGCACCCTCATCACGCCGGATGAGGGTGTCGGAGATGAACGCGATACCGCACACGTTCACGACGAGCGAGGTCATTACGGCGACGGTGACGGTGTCGAGGGTCATAGGTCGGCCCCTTCCTGCGCCGGCTGGTGAGCCGGCAGTTTGACGATGAATGTGGAGCCGACGCCTGGAGAGCTCCGCAGCGCGATCTCTCCGCCGTGCGCGCGGACGATGTCGCGGCTGATCGCAAGTCCGAGTCCTGTACCGTGCATGCCGCTCCCCCGCACGGCGTTTCCGCGGTAGTAGCGCTGGAAGAGTCGGGCTCGATCGACCTCGCTGATGCCGACGCCGGTGTCACGCACCAGGATCCACGTCGACCGGCCGTCAGTCGTCGTGCCTACGGCAACGGTCCCGCCATCCCGGTTGTACTTGATGCCGTTGGCGATCAGATTGTCGATCACCTGCCGAAGTCGCTGGGGATCGGCGTAGGCATGGGCGGGCTCGAGCCCGGATCCGTCGATCGTCACCGCACGCTCGGCGGCACGGGGCACCAGCGACTCGATCGCGGCGCGCGCGACGTCCGCGACGTCGATGTCTGCCAGGCTCATCGACAGCTCGATCGAAGACGGCGACGAGCTCGATGCAGCAAGGATGTCGGCGACGATGCCGAGGAGTCGCTCCGCATTTCGTTCGGCGATCTCGAGGTTCTTACGGGATGACTCCGGCACCGCAGGGTCATCGATCGCGAGATCGAGGTATCCCAGAATCGAGGTCAGCGGAGTGCGCAGTTCATGCGACACGGAGGCGACCAGATCATCGCGCACACGCAATGCCGTGGCCTCGCTGGTCACGTCGCGGGAGATCACGACGGCGCCGGCATCGCGACCGGACGTATCGCGCACACGGCGAGCGGTCACGCTGAGCGCTCGCCGGTCTCCCGCGGGATCACCGAACCACACCACTTGTCCATCGAACGCCTCACCGCGAAGCGCCCGCTCCACGGGCAGTTCGTCGCGAGGCAGCGCAGTCACCCCGTCGTCACGGTAGGCCGTGGCCGACGAATCGGCATCGGTCTCGGCCTCGAGGATCGCCTGCTGGAGGCGTCCGTGCGCCTCATTCGTGACGGCGATCGTGCCGTCGTGGCCGATGCGGATGACCCCGAAGTCGACGGCGTCCAGCACCTCGGTCACTTCTTGCTCCTGACGGCGCGTCCGTTCGAGCACTTGGCGGAGCAGCTGCGCCTGCCGGGCGAGCAGGGTGCGCTGCGCCGACGTACGACGCGCGGTGAGATAGCTGGTCGCAGCGAGCGCGACGATGACGAGTGGCAAGAGGAACGTCGTGTAGGTCACGGTCTGCCGTGGATCGAGCAGCACGCTCACGCAGAAGACCCCGCTCACACCGATCATGACCCCGTACATACCGATCAGACCGAACCCGCCGGCGAGCCACGTCGTCGGAAAGATCCACAGCAGGCCGAAACTCGATTCGGGGCTGGATTGCCACATGATCAGGATCGCTACGATGTCGAGGGTCGGCACGAGGGCCATCCAGCCCAGGGGGATGCGGTTCCACGGAATGATCAGCGTCGCACCCGTCAGGATGAAGACGATCACGACACCGACGAACAACAGGCTCACATCGCCGGGAAAACTGCCGATGACGACCAGGATCGACCGGGCGAGAACAACGGCCCCGAGGAGCATCTGGTTCAGCGAGGCCGTGCGTTCTCGAGTGGGATCGACGGAACCGGTGATCCTCAGGGCTCGACCGAACCGCCGAAGTGACGAAGCACCCTCCGACGACCGCGAATCGGTCGCGCGGGTCGTGTCTGCATCTGGCATACCGCGACGTTATCGCGACAACGCCGACGGGCCCGACACGACCGGACGATAGGCGCTGAAATCGTCGACGAATCTGCCGCCGTCACGGCTGTCACACCGAGCCCGGACGAACAAGAAGGGCCGGGATGCAGTATCCCGGCCCTTCTCTCAATCATTCAGTCGGTTCAGCGACCCGACAGCTTCTCGCGCAGTGCGGCAAGGGCCTCGTCATCGGCAAGGGTGCCGACCGGGCTGCTGTCGCTCGAGAACGCGGACGACGACGCGGACGACGACGCTGCAGCGTCGACGGTGCCGACACCCGCTGCCTCGGCCTCGGCGGCCTTGGCAACAGCGGTCTTGTGCTGCTCCCAGCGAGCCTGAGCAGCGGCGTACTCCTGCTCCCACTTCTCGCGCTGCTCGTCGAAGCCGTCCTTCCAGGCGTTGGTCTCGGGGTCGAAGCCCTCGGGGTACTTGTACTCCCCGTTCTCGTCGTACTCCGTGACCATGCCGTACAGGGCGGGGTCGAACTCGGTGCCGAACGGGTCGACAGCCTCGTTGGCCTGCTTGAGCGACAGCGAGATGCGACGACGCTCGAGGTCGATGTCGATGACCTTGACGAAGACGTCGTCGCCCACCTGGACGACCTGCTCCGGGATCTCCACGTGGCGCACGGCCAGCTCGGAGATGTGCACGAGGCCCTCGATGCCGTCCGCGACGCGCACGAATGCACCGAACGGAACGAGCTTGGTGACCTTACCGGGGGTCACCTGGCCGATGGCGTGCGTGCGGGCGAAGACCTGCCACGGGTCTTCCTGCGTCGCCTTGAGCGACAGGGAGACGCGCTCGCGGTCGAGGTCGACCTCGAGGATCTCGACGGTGACTTCCTGACCCACCTCGACGACCTCGGAGGCGTGCTCGATGTGCTTCCACGAGAGCTCGGAGACGTGCACGAGGCCGTCCACGCCGCCCAGGTCGACGAACGCACCGAAGTTGACGATCGAGGAGACCGTGCCCTTGCGGACCTGACCCTTGTGCAGGTTGTTGAGGAACGTGGTGCGCGACTCGGACTGCGTCTGCTCGAGCAGGGCGCGACGCGAGAGCACGACGTTGTTGCGGTTCTTGTCGAGCTCGAGGATCTTCGCCTCGATCTCCTGGCCCAGGTAGGGGGTCAGGTCGCGCACGCGGCGGAGCTCGATGAGCGAGGCCGGGAGGAAGCCGCGGAGTCCGATGTCGACGATGAGGCCACCCTTGACGACCTCGATGACCGAACCGGTCACCACGCCGTCGGCGTCCTTGATCTTCTCGACGTCGCCCCACGCACGCTCGTACTGAGCGCGCTTCTTGGACAGGATGAGGCGACCCTCCTTGTCCTCCTTCTGGAGAACGAGAGCCTCGACGGTGTCGCCGACCTGGACTACCTCGGTGGGGTCCACATCGTGCTTGATGGAAAGTTCGCGGGAGGGGATGACACCCTCGGTCTTGTACCCGACGTCGAGGAGAACCTCGTCGCGGTCAATCTTGACGACGATGCCCTGGATGAGGTCCCCGTCGTTGAAGAACTTCAGCGTCTTTTCGACCGCGGCGAGAAAGTCTTCAGCAGATCCGATGTCATTGACGGCGACCTGCTTGGGCGCCCTGTCGGTCGTTACGATTGTCATGTAGTAGTTGCTCCGGTATGGACATGGTGAGGCCATCGGCAGAACTTGCATGAATCTGTGCGAGCACAGCGCCGATGGCAGGCGGATAGAGAGTCACAATTGCGACATTCCAGCTTAGCGCCTGTGGGTGTGCTTAGCCAGTTGCCAGTTCATCACTTCAGCAGTGCCGCTTTGAGGGTGTCCAGCCCCACCCCGCCGAGATCCAGCGCGGTGCGATGAAATTCGCGGATGTCGAAGTCCGCACCCTGACTCACCGCGGACGCGTCGCGGATCTGCTCCCAGATTCGCTGTCCCACCTTGTATGCCGGCGCCTGACCAGGCCAACCGAAGTAGCGGTTCACCTCGAAGCGCACGAACTGCTCGTTCATGTTGACGTTCTTCGAGGTGAAGTCGAGGGCGTAATCCCAGTCCCATTGCCCGGTGCCGTCGAGTCGCGGCTTGCCCAGGTGCACACCGATGTCGAGCACGACGCGAGCGGCGCGCATCCGCTGTCCGTCGAGCATCCCGAGCCGGTCCCCCGGGTCGTCGAGGTAACCGAGGTCTTGCATGAGGCGCTCGGCGTATAGCGCCCAGCCTTCCGCGTGTCCGGAGGTGCCGGCGAGCTGCCGACGGTAGGTGTTGAGTGTGGCGCGGTTGTATACCGCCTGCCCCAGCTGGAGGTGGTGCCCGGGAACACCCTCGTGGTAGACCGTCGTGGTCTCACGCCAGGTGTTGAATTCGGTGACGCCCTCGGGCACTGACCACCACATCCGGCCCGCCCGCGAGAAGTCGTCGCTGGGACTGGTGTAGTAGATACCACCCTCTTGGGTGGGCGCGATCATGCACTCGAGCCGCTTGACCGGCTCCGGGATGTCGAAGTGGCTCTTCGAGAGCTCGTCGACGGCCCGATCGCTGAGCTGCTGCATCCACTCCTGCAGTGCCGCGGTGCCGTGCAGGGTGCGCGACGGATCGGCGTCGAGGATCGCGACCGCCTCAGCGACCGTCGCTCCCGGCTTGATCTCGTGCGCACCCGCCTCCTGCTGCTCGACCATGCGGGCCAGCTCCTCGATGCCCCACTCGTAGGTCTCATCGAGGTCGATGGTCGCCCCCAAGAAGTGCCGCGACTGCAGAGCATAGATCTCACGCCCGACGCCGTCCTCCTCGCGGGCGGCGGGGAGCAGTTCTTCGGCGAGGAATGCGGCGAGCCTGTCGTAGGCGGCCGCGGACACCGCCGCGCCCTGGCTCAGGTCGGATCTCAGGGAGTCCGGCAGTGGCTGCTGCTCGGCGAGGGATGCGGATTCGGTGAAGTTGCGGAAGAACCCGTCGCGCGCCGCGTGCTTTCTGGCCTGCTCGATCACCTCGCGAACCTGCCGCTTGGCCGGGGTGATGCCCTTCTCGATGCCGAGCCGCAGGGTCTCGATGTATCCGTCGAGGGCGCCCGGCAGGTTCGCCAGTCGGCCGGAGATGTCCGCCCAGTTGCGCTCAGTGTCGGTGGGCATCAGATCCAGGATGTCGCGGATGCCCTGCGCCGGGCTCGCGATGACGTTCAGGTCGCGCATCCAGAGCCCGGCCTCATCCGACTGCTCCGCGAGCGTGAGCTCATTGGTCAGGTCGGTCTTCGTCACCCAGTCGACATCGTCGACGATGACGGCCTTTTCCAGCTTCGCCAGCACCGCGCTCCGTGCATCGACCCCGGCCTGGTGCCCGGCCGGGGAGAGGTCCTCGTACTCGTCATGTCTGCCCGGGATGCCGATCCAGGTCGCGACCGTGGGGTCGAGATCGGCCAGCGTGGTGACCCAGTCCTCCGCGATCTGATCGATCTGGGTCGGGGTCCTGGGGGTCACGGCATCAGTCATACCCCGAGCCTAGTGAGGTGTTACTCCTTGTCGAGGTCGGTGTTCAGCAGCTCTGCGAGGGTCTCGAGCG
>JAHIOK010000241.1 GCA_018895315.1 Actinomycetota bacterium
GATCGCCGTCATCGCGCGCGATGCAGCTGATCGATGGCGCCCAGGCGATCGCCGGAGATCTGCCCCGCGCCTCCTCCGCAACGGTAGATGTGCCGATGGAGGCCGGCGAAGCGCTCGATACCGGAGTCCTCCGCTTCAGCGCGCTGCACCGCATCCACGCCCTCATTCAGGAGCAGCTCGCCGGGGGCGAGGATCACGTGCTCGTCGTGGGCGGTGACTGCGGCGTATCGGTCGCCGCGATCGCGCGCGCCGCAGCCCACTCCCCCGGGCTCGCCGTCGTCTGGCTCGACGCACACGGCGATCTGCACACCCCCGAGTCCTCGCCGTCGGGGGCCTTCAGCGGCATGTCGCTGCGGGCGATTCTCGGCGATGGCGCCGAGGGACTCGCGCTGACCCCCGGAGCCATCGCACCCACGCGGGTCGTTCTCGCGGGAGCCCGCGACATCGAGCCCGCCGAGGACGAGTTCATCGCGCAGTCAGGCATCGTGACGGTCACCGCGAACGACCTCGTCGACCACGAGGTGCTGGCCGCGGCCGTCCAGGCCACCGGAGCCACTTCGGTGTACGTGCATGTCGACCTCGATGTGCTGGACCCTGCGGCAATGACCGGCGTGACGGCATCCGTCCCCTTCGGCGTCTCGGTGCCCGATCTCGTCGCCGCTATCGGGGCGCTGCGCGCGGCAATGCCGCTCGCCGGAGCCTCACTCACCGGTTTCGCCCCGTCATCCGCGGCGAGCGCAGTCGACGACCTCGGCGCGATTCTGCGGATCGTCGGAGCCCTCGCGTGAGCCCGATCGCGCCGCCTCCGCCGGATTGGCGCACCACGGCAGAGCGCGCTGTGGAGCGCGGCCGTCGGTTCGACAGTTTCATTCCCGCCGCACTCCTCGATTCCCGGATCAGCCGCGTGGGCTTCTGGTATGGCATGAGCGTCGGCTGGATCTGGGGATCGCTCTGGAGCACCGGCCGGGTCGAGAAGCGCGCCGGTCTCTGGGTGTTCCGCGGGCTCCCCGAATGGGCCTTTCCGCGCGGCGGTGTCTGCGTCGGCGGGTGCTTTCTTACCGGCGATGTGCCCGTGACCGAGGCCGTGCTCGGGCACGAGGCGGTACACGCGCGCCAGTGGCGTCGATACGGATTCCTGATGCCGGTGCTCTACCAGCTCGCTGGACGCAATCCGCTCCGCAACCGGTTCGAGATCGAGGCCGGCCTCGCAGCCGGCAACTACGTGCCTCGAGGCTCCTGAGCGGCGCCACCCTCCCGGGACGCTTTCATCCCCTCGGGGCGGAAGAATCACGCCCCACGGGGAAACATCCATCCCGGGACAGACTCAGCCCGACCCTCCAGCCGGGACGAAACCCAAGGTCCAGGACCCCCGGTCGAGGAGCCAGGGACTCAGCGAGCGGAGGTGAGACCGAAGCGCTCCGGGGTGTGGATGGAGTCCGGCGCGACACCGAGTCGATCCACGAGGTGGTCGACGATATCGGCGGTGCCGAGGTATCCGCCGAGCAGAACGATCCGGGTGTGGTCGTCGTCGGCACAGAGCATCTCGCCTGCCCAGGCGTTGACCGCGCGCGCAAGCGCCTGTCCGGGCGCACAGGAGCGGCCCGAACCCGGGGCTCCCGAGCGAAGGGAGCGGTCCAGCCACGTCACCGTCATACGACTCGGAGCGGACAAGACCGTCTGCCATGAGGCATCCGGCACCTCGATGAACAGGCGTCCGGTCGAGCACAGGGGCAGCGTCGCGAGCAGCATTTCGAGATCGGCGAGCGACGATTCGTCGGCCGTGATCAGATGTTGCACGCGCGAATGCCGGGACGCCCGACAGGCGGTCGCGTTGTGCTCGGTGGTGTTCGACATGACACCCCGAGTTTAGCATCGAGCAAAGGCTTGCCTAACCTCAGACCAGCCGTGAATAACCCGTCAGGTTCGCACCACGAGGACATCCCGCAGCGCGGAGAGCTCGTCATCCGGCATGCCGTGTGCCCGCAGGTAGTCTGCGGGCGAGCCGTACTCTTCCGCCACGTGCGCGAGCACCCGCTCCATCACGGCCGCGGGTGATCGCGTAGCCAGGTCTTCGACGTTCACCGAGTCGGGGTAGTACGTCCGTACGCGTTCCATGACGTCACGGTTGCGCTGTGCCGGGAGCATCCCCTCCGTGCGGGCATAGTCGGCCACCACGGCCGCCTCGTCGACACCGGCCGCTGCGAGAGTCAAAGCGACGGTCAGACCCGTGCGGTCCTTGCCGACGGTGCAGTGCACGAGCACAGGCTGATCGGCGACGATGCCGCGGACGACCTCGACGACTCCGCCCGCCGAATCCTCGAGTATCCGCGCGTACATATCGTCGAGTGTGAGGTCTTCGTCGAAGAAGGATGCCACCGAGCCGAGGAACAGCGGAACCCGCTGGGTGCGCAGCGCAATGTCACCGAGGCGACTCGGTGAGCGGGTGACCTCCTCGTCGGAACGGAGGTCGATGATGCGGCGAAGGCCGAGGCCCGCCAAGGCCGTGACGCCGTCGTCGTCGAGTTGCGCGAGGTTTCCGGAGCGATAGAGCACTCCCGCGCGCGTGCGCTCCGTTCCCGCGGGCAGCCCGCCGATATCACGGAAGTTGACGGCGCCGGGGATGACGGGGTCTGGCGCCCTCCCGACGGTCATGCCTGAACGCCCGTACGCGGCGGCACGGGATAGCGCCCCGCGATGGCGACGCGGTTGAAGGCGTTGATCGCCACCAGAATCCAGCTGAGACCCACATACTCCTGCTCGGACAGGATTCCGCCCACGTGGTCGTAGACCTCGTCGGGCACTCCCGCTTCGTGGATGAACGTGTACGCTTCCGCGAGTGCGAGGGCGGCCCGCTCGCGATCGGTGAATACCCCCGACTCGCGCCAGGCGGCGATCTGGGCGATCACGTCGGCATCGAGCCCGGCCGCGACGGCCCGGTCGACGTGCACCCGCACACAGAAGGCGCACCCATTGAGTTGCGACGCATGCAGCTGTACGAGCTCTTTCAACCGGTCGTCGATGCCCGCGTCCGAGGCGAGCTGTCCGACGGTCTTCGAGAAGGCATCCAGGGCCTTGTACGCCTCCGGAGCGGACTTGGACAGGTGCACCCGGCGCTCGTGACTCATGATCCCCAGGCTACCGAAGCCGGCCGGGGCGGCGCCGGTTTCGGACGATCATGGACATTTCGATTATCGTCCGATAATCTAATTTCAGTTACCAGTTGATAATCAAAAGAGGGAATCGGATGACCACCGCACCGTCGCGGACACCCGTTGCTTCGAGCTACCGCGACCTCGTCGCGCAACTGCGCGAGCGCACCGCAGACATCGCCGTCGGCGGCTCCCTCCGCGCTCGCGAACGCCACACGGCACGCGGCAAGCTCCTGGCGCGCGACCGCATCGACACCCTCCTGGATCGCGGAAGCGCCTTTCTCGAGATCGCTCCCCTCGCCGCCTACGACCTCTATGACGGGGATTGCCCGTCCGGCGGCGTCGTCGCGGGAATCGGACTCGTTCACGGGCGTCATGTGATGGTGCTCGCCAACGATGCGACGGTGAAGGGTGGCACCTACTATCCGATGACGGTGAAGAAGCACCTGCGCGCGCAAGAGATCGCCGCTGAGAACCGACTGCCCTGCATCTATCTCGTCGACTCGGGTGGGGCGTTCCTCCCCCTGCAAGATGAAGTCTTCCCCGACCGCGACCACTTCGGGCGCATCTTCTACAACCAGGCGCGGATGTCGCGCGACGGCATTCCCCAGATCGCCGCCGTCCTCGGCTCGAGTACCGCGGGTGGTGCCTATATGCCCGCCATGAGCGACGAGACGATCATCGTCCGCCATCAGGGCACGATCTTCCTCGGCGGCCCGCCACTGGTGAAAGCGGCGACCGGAGAGATCGTGACGGCCGAGGATCTGGGTGGCGGTGACACGCACTCGCGCATCTCGGGCGTCACCGATCATCTGGCCGACGACGACGCGCACGCGCTGTCGATCGTCCGTGACATCGTGTCAAAGCTTCCGGATGTCTCGCCTCTGCCGTACGCGCTCACCATCGCGACTCCCCCGGCGGGCGATCCCGAGGAGTTGTACGACGTGGTGCCGGTGGAGCTCACGGCCCCTTACGACTGCCACGAGATCATTTCGCGCGTCGTGGACGGCGGTGAGTTCCACGAGTTCAAACAGGAGTACGGCACCACGCTGGTAACCGGCTTCGCTCGCATTCACGGGCATCCCGTCGGACTCCTCGCCAACAACGGCGTGCTGTTCGCAGAGTCAGCGGTGAAAGGCGCCCATTTCATCGAGCTGTGCGACCAGCGCGGAATCGCGCTCGTGTTTCTGCAGAACATCACCGGCTTCATGGTGGGCCGCGAATACGAAGCCGGCGGCATCGCCAAGCACGGCGCGAAAATGGTCAACGCCGTGGCCTGCGCACGCGTACCCAAGCTGACCGTCGTCGTCGGCGGCTCGTTCGGCGCGGGCACCTACTCGATGTGCGGGCGGGCGTACTCGCCACGGTTCCTGTGGCTGTGGCCCGGAGCCCGCGTATCGGTGATGGGCGGGCCGCAGGCGGCATCCGTTCTCTCCACCATCCGACGCGATCAGATCGAAGCCGACGGCGGTACCTGGTCGAGCGACGATGAAGCCGCGTTCCAGGCCCCCATCCGCGAGCAGTACGAACGACAGGGCAGCCCGTACTACTCGACCGCACGCCTGTGGGACGACGGCATCATCGAACCCACACAGACCCGCGACGTACTGGGGCTCGCCCTCGACATCTGCGCACGCGTGCCCTTGGGCCAGCCGGGCTACGGCGTCTTCAGGATGTGACGACCGTGAGCACCCCGCTTTTCGACACCGTTCTCATCGCCAACCGCGGCGAGATCGCCTGCCGCGTGATTCTGACCCTGCGGCGCCTGGGCATTCGATCGGTCGCCGTCTACAGCGACGCCGATGCGGATGCGCGTCACGTGCACCTGGCCGATGTCGCCGTGCGTCTGGGCCCGGCGAACGCGAGCGAGAGCTACCTCGATATCGACGCCGTGCTGGATGCGGCCGCGCACACCGGCGCCCAGGCGATTCACCCCGGCTACGGCTTTCTGGCCGAAAACGCCGCCTTCGCGGCCGCGTGCGAACAGCGTGGCATCGTCTTCATCGGTCCGCGCAGCGATTCGATCGCTGTCATGGGCGACAAGATCTCGGCAAAGGCGGCGGTCGAGGCCCGCGGTGTACCGACGGTGCCTGGTCTTGCCAAGCCCGGCCTCGGCGACGAAGAGCTGGCGCGTGCGGCGATCGACGTGGGCTTTCCGATCCTGATCAAGCCGTCCGCCGGCGGCGGCGGCAAGGGCATGCATGTCGTCGAGAACGAAGAAGCCCTGCGACCCGCACTCGCGGCGGCTAGGCGTGAGGCATCCGCCAGCTTCGGAGACGATGCGATCTTCATCGAACGCTACGTGCTCAGCCCGCGCCACATCGAGGTGCAGGTCATCGCCGACGCCCACGGCACCGTGGTGCACCTCGGCGAACGAGAGTGCTCGCTGCAGCGTCGCCACCAGAAGGTCATCGAAGAAGCGCCCTCCCCGCTGTTGGATGCCGATACCCGGCGTCGCATCGGCGAGGCAGCGTGCGAGACAGCTCGGAGCGTCGGCTACCGCGGCGCCGGGACGGTGGAGTTCATCGTGGCGGCAGATCGCCCCGACGAGTTCTTCTTCATGGAGATGAACACGCGCCTGCAGGTCGAGCATCCGGTCACCGAAATGATCACCGGCATCGACCTGGTGGAACTGCAACTTCGCGTCGCCGCCGGTGAGGCACTGCCGCTCGCCCAGGAAGACGTGCACCTGAACGGCCACAGCTTCGAAGCCCGGCTGTACGCCGAAGACCCGCGCGCGGGGTTTCTTCCCACCGGTGGAGTCGTCCGGCGCGTCGAGCATCCCTCGGGTGACGGCATCCGCGTCGATACCGCCCTCGAGAACGACCTGGCCGTCTCGACCGCGTATGACCCGATGCTGGCCAAGATCATCACGTGGGCGCCGACCCGTGAACTCGCCCGCCGCCGCCTGATCTCGGCGCTGGAAGAGACCGCGGTGTTCGGCTTCACGACCAACATCGAGTTCTTGCGGCTGCTGCTGCGGGTGCCCGACGTCGCCGCGGGCGCCCTCGACACGGGACTGATCGCTCGCGAGCTCGACGGGATGTCATTCGCGGCCCCGGCACCACGGCATTTCGCCGAGGCGGCACTGCTCCTCGCGCGCCACGAAGAGTCGGATGTCGCGGGCGCCGGAGGCTGGGCACGCCGCGACGGCTGGCGTCTCGGCGCACCCGCCCCCCGCGCGTACCGGCTGGCAGTGCCTGACAGCGACACCGTAGAGGTGCACGTCTGGGGCCTGTCCGATGCCGCGCAGGTGGCTGTCGCGGGGGCCGAACCCACACCCGCACGGGCACAGCTGCGCGACGGCCGAGCCACGGTCGTGGTCGATGGCACCGCCCGGACGTTCCTGGTTGACGTCGGCACGGGGTCCGTCGACCTGCTCGACCTCGCGGCCACCTTCGCATTCCGGGAAGTGCCACGTGCCCGCCGCGGTGCGGAGCAGTCCGACGCCAACCCGCCGCTGACCTCGCCCATGCCCGGCACCGTGGTGATGGTTCCTGGCCACGACGGCGCACACGTCGAGGCGGGCGAACCCCTGGTCATCATTGAGGCGATGAAGATGGAGCATGTGATGCGGGCACCCGTCGCGGGCATCCTGACGCTGCACACCACCGTCGGTGCCCAGGTGCGTCGCGGCGAGACGGTAGCGATCATCACGGCGGATGCGGCATCCGCCGTCACAGAGGGAGCACACCCGTGAGCGAACGCAGGATAGAACAGCGTGGACTGTACTTCGACGAGTTCGAAGAGGGCGTCGTCTATGTGCACAGTCCGCGGCGCACCGTCACCGAAGCCGACAACGTCTTGTTCACGACGCTCACGATGAACACGCAATCGCTGCATCTGGATGCCGCGTGGTCGGCGGAGACGGAGTTCGGCGAGCGCCTCGTCAACAGCATGTTCACGCTGTCGACCATGGTCGGGCTCTCGGTGGCGCAGTTGACCCAGGGGACGATCGTGGCGAACCTCGGCTTTTCCGAGGTGTCATTTCCGGCACCCGTGCGTCACGGCGACACGCTGGGCGCCGAGACCCGCGTTCTGTCGCTTCGACGATCGCGGAGCCGCCCCGAGCAGGGCATCGTCGAGTTCGAGCACCTCATGCGCAACCAGGACGGCGTGATCGTGGCCAGAGCCGTGCGCCAGACGCTGATGCGCGCCGCCCCCGTCCCGGAGGAGTGAACATGCGCTCACCGGAGGGGCCTATCCGGAACGGATAGTTTGCCCGCCGGGACTATGGCCGAGCAGAGAACCCTCGGCCATCTCCGCGAGAAGTTGTCGCGCTCGCTCCCGCGACGCAGCCGCGCTGTGCGGTGTCGAGTTCAACAGGCCGAACGTCGCGAGCAGTCTGATCGAGCGCTCGAGGGCATCCATCTGCGGTCTCAGCGCCGCCAGCACCACGTCCCACTCCTGGACGTACTGGCGTTGCAGGCTGCGCACGTGATGGTTCGCCTCGGCCGGGAGCTGCGCGAGTTCTCGGTCTTGCACCCGAATCACATCGGGCTCCGACGTGGCGAAATCGATATGGAATGCGACGAGGCGCTCGAGCGTCTCACCGGCGGTACCCGGCATCGCCATGATCTCGCGGCATCCGGCCAGAAGTCTCATGCTGGCGTCTTCGAGCAACTCGCTGAGAAGCGCTTCCTTGCTCGGAAAGTAGTTGTAGAGGGCGGGACCGCTCATGCCCACGGCGTCACCGAGCTCGCCCGTCGACACGCCGGCGAACCCGCGCTGCGCGAAGAGTTCCGCAGCCCGACGCAACAGCTCGACCCGGCGATTGGCCTTCTGCGTCGCCCGCCACGTGGTGCCCACGTCGCCATCGTACTCGGTCGGTTATCGAGCACTCACCGGATCGCGCACCCGCTCTCGTCCGGTCCGTTCGCGAACGGATTTCGTCGTGTCGAGGCAGCACGAAACACCCGAAACCGTTCGTCATCGTGTGGGCGATCAGCGGATGTGCGGGGAGAATGAACCGCGTGACCGACACCGCGTTCGACGAGTTCTCTTTCCTGCCCTCACAAGCCTCCGACGCCGGCATCGAGGGGCCGCTCCCCCGCGGCGAGCGCGTCACCCTGGCGCTCGCCGACGGACGCTCACTCAGCGCTCTGCGCTATGGCGACGGCGCCCCTGTGGTGACGTTCCTGCATGGGGCAGGGCTCAACGCCCATACCTGGGACACCACGATTCTCGCTCTCGGGCTCCCCGCACTTGCGATCGACCTCGCCGGCCACGGCGACTCGTCGTGGCGTGACGACTTCGCCTATGTCGCCCCCGTGCTCGCCCCTGACGTCGTCGCCGCGCTGGAGACATGGATCGACGCTCCGCAGGTGCTCGTCGGCCAGTCCCTCGGGGGCTTGGTCGCCGCGCGGGTCGCGGCATCCCGGCCCGACCTCGTGCGCGAACTCGTCGTCGTCGACATCACGCCGGGGATCGACCCGAACGGAAACGCCCGGCAGATCCGCGCCTTCTTCGCAGGTCCCACCGACTGGGCCTCACGCGACGACCTCGTCGACCGCGCGCTCTCGTTTGGTCTCGGCGGCTCGCGCTCCGCCGCAGAGCGCGGGGTGTACCTCAACTCTCGCGTGCGCCCCGATGGCCGGGTCGAGTGGAAGCACCACTTCGCGCACCTCGCCGCCGCGCAGGCCAACGCCGCATCGACCGCAGAAGCGACGACCCCGGATGCCGTCTCCGCCGCGCTCTCGGCAGGAGGATGGGACGATCTGGCCGCCGTGACATCGCCGATCACCCTCATCCGCGGTGATCGCGGGTACGTCACCGAAGCCGACGCCGCGGACTTCGCCGCGCGTGTGCCCGCGGCATCCGTCGTCGTCGTCCACACCGGGCACAACGTACAAGAAGAGATTCCTGTCGAACTCGGTGTACGACTACGGCACATCGCGACCGCGTGACGGCGGCACACGGACGCGATCGAGACTGCCATGCCGGTTAACACTTCTATGTCGTTTGAGGTCGCAGCGCACATACCCCTACGCATCGAACCCTAGGCTTGTCTACCGCACCCGAGTCTTCCGGCGGCCCGACAGCACCGCGCGCGCCGAAGCCTGCGAAAGGACCCCCCATGCTCCGCCGAACCGCCCTCGCCGCGACCGCCCTCCTGGCCGCCGCCGCACTCAGTCTGACCGCCTGCACCGGCGGGGGAACCACCGCGCCCACGCCTGCGGGTACCCCCGATGCGGATGCCTCGGTATCGATCCGTCTCGTCCTCGAGCCGAGCAACCTCGACATCCGCCAGACCGCGGGCTCGTCACTCGACCAGATCCTCGTCGACAACGTGTATCAGGGCCTTGTCTCACGCACACCCGATCAGAAGATCGAAGACACCCTCGCCAGCGCGCACACGATCTCCGACGACAAGCTGACCTACACCTTCACGCTGCGCGAGGGGGTGACATTCGGTGACGGCCAGGCTCTGACCCCCGAGGACGTCGTGTGGTCGCTGCAGACCCGCAAGGCCACCGCGGCGTGGAGCGACTCGGCCCGCCTGGCCAACGTCACCTCGATCGCCGCCACGGGGCAGACCATCACGATCACCCTCGCCAAGCCCGACTCCAGCTTCTTGTGGAATCTCACTGGCCGGGCCGGCATCATCCTGAAGAAGGACGACACGGTCGACTACAAGACCAAGGCCAACGGCACCGGACCGTTCACGCTGAAGACCTGGAAGCAGGGCGACAGCATCACGTTCGCCCGCAACGACGCCTACTGGGGCGACAAGGCGAAGGTCAAGGAAGTGGTCTTCGCCTACATTCCCGACAACCAGGCGGCACTGAATGCTGCAGAGGCGAACGAAGTCGACGTCGTCACCGGCTTCGACGCGAATCTGAAGGACCAGA
>JAHIOK010000242.1 GCA_018895315.1 Actinomycetota bacterium
GAGTCCGTATGCCTTGGAGAAGGTGCGAAGCGCAACGACGTTGGGGTGACCCGACAAGCCGAGCACCCGCATCCCGTCGACCGCCTCCGGGTCGGTGACGAACTCGGCGTACGCCTCGTCGAGGATCACCAGCACGTCGTTCGGGATCGCGGCGAGGAAGGCCTCGAACGCGTCGTGCGTCACGATCGTGCCGGTGGGGTTGTTGGGGCTGCACACGATGACCACGCGCGTGCGCTCGGTGACCGCTGCCGCCATGGCGGGCAGGTCGTGGCTTCCGTCTGCGTTCAGCGGAACTTCGACGGGCGTCGCTCCCGCGATGAGGGTGAGCCCCGGATAGGCCTCGAACGATCGCCACGCGTAGACGACCTCGTCACCGGGGGCAGCCGCAGCCAGTAGCAGCTGAGAGAGAATCGAGACGCTTCCGGCGCCGATGTGCACTTCTGCGGCGGTCACGCCGAAGCGGGCAGCCAAGCGCTGACGCAGACGAGCCGCCGAGGCATCCGGATAACGGTTGACACCCACCGTCTGCCGCAGCGACTCGATGACGCTCGGCAACGGCTCGTAGGGATTCTCATTGCTCGACAGCTTGAATGCATCGTCTCCCGCCTGCTTACCCTGCCGATAGGGCGGGAGTGCGGCGATCTCGGGCCGGATGCGTACGGGAAGCTCGGACGGTTCGGTCACCCTGCCGAGTCTAGACAGGCGAATGCCGCAGGCCGCCGCCCGCAGCGCACCCCTGGCTCATCTCGGTCCCTCCGTGGCAGACTGAAACCACCATGCGCTTCATCATCCGCGTCGTCATCAATGCCTTCGCGATCTGGGTCGTCACCCTGATCCCCGCCTTGCAGGTCTCGGTGATCGCGTTCGCGCCTGGCGAGACGCTGCAGGTCGTCTTGACGCTGCTCGTGGTGTCGGTGATCTTCGCGCTCGTGAACACCATCATCGGCACGGTCATCAAGGTGCTGGCGTTCCCCCTCTACATCCTCACCCTGGGCCTCATCTCGTTCGTCATCAACGGATTCCTGCTGTGGCTGACGGCCTGGCTCACCCACTGGTGGAGTTGGGGCCTGCGCGTCGATGACTTCTGGTGGGGGGTCGTCGCTGCCGTCGTGATCACCCTCATCAACTGGTTCTTCGGCATCATCCTGCGGCCTCGGGAGAAGAACCGCCGGGACTGATCTTCGGGTCGAGGTCGTCGACGGCGGGCGCCGGAGTGATCTGCCGCTCCGCCGCGAACTCGAAGACCTCCACCGAGTCGGCGGCGCCCAGCTCGGTGAACATCTCGCGCACGCTGGTCATCCGCGGGTCGGACGAGGAGTCCAGCAGCCCCGCGGTGTGCTCGTAGGCGCTGAGATGGTGCGCGGTGAGGGTGACGTCGTTCACGCTCGGCGCGGGATCGGCGACACGCTCGGCGATGAAGCTGCCCTGGGCGCCGACGCCGGCGGGGCTTCCGCCTGCCACCAACGCCACGACCGGGTCATCGGTATGCCGAAGTTCTACGCTCAACGTGTGCGGGCCGACATCGGCTTCGACCGGTGAGCCGAAGGTGACGAGAGCCCGGGTGTCGTAGTCGCCCTCGAGGGCCAGATGCGCCGCGATCATTCCACCCTGGGAGTGGCCGAAGTCGTAGACGGCGTCGCCTGGTTTCGCACCGGCCTGCCGGAGGGCCTGCTCGGTCGCTTCGAACGACGCCGAGCGCTCGCCGAGGTAGAGCTGTGTGTTGGACTGCATGTCCCACGCGTCGGTGGGACCGGCGCCGCGCGTTCCTGCGATGTACACGGCGAATCGCCGGCTTCCGTCGCTCATGGCGTAACGCTCGACCCGGACGCGCGCCGTGGTGTCTCCGCCGGGGATGCGGGCTGCCGCAGCCTGAAGTGATGCCGGTGCGTCGCCCGGTCGGGGCCCACCGCCGAGCATCGTCACCGCCACCATCGGCCGCGAGCCGCTCAACGTCTGCCCCCGCGGAATCACTCCTCGCCCGATCACCTGCACGGCGCTGTTCGTGGCAGCGAGAGCGGCGATGATCGCCGCCGACAGCGGCGGCC
>JAHIOK010000243.1 GCA_018895315.1 Actinomycetota bacterium
CTACAAGCTGTACGCCGAGTCGCTGATCGGCGCCGATCACCTGCATCAGGTACAGGAAGAGGCGCGGGCGGTCGTGGCGGAGGCGCTCGGCGGAGCATAGGCCGGTCAGGTTCGTTCGCAGTGCCCCGCGGCGAGCGGACATTCGGCCCAGGCGAGGACGAATGACCGTGATTCGTCCTCGCCTGGCCCGATTCTCCTCATCTCGACGAGGCCGGTTCGCACGGAAGCACCGGGGGCCAATACGCTGGCCCGACGATGAATGAGAACACTTCTGAGGCGGTCCCCGCGGTGCGCGCGCGGAGGATCGCCGACACGGCGCAGCGAATACGCGCGAACCAGACCCGCATGCACCTGGTGATGATGCTCGCGCTGACCTTCACGACCGGCATCGTCGACGCGATCGGCTATCTCGGGCTCGACAAGGTGTTCACCGCGAACATGACCGGCAACGTCGTCATCCTCGGTATGGCTCTCGCCGGGGCCCCCGGCCTCCCGATCGTCGGGCCCGTGATCGCGCTGTTCGCGTTCCTGCTCGGCGCCGCTCTCGGCGGGCGGCTCATGAAGGGATCGAGACCGGGGTGGTCGGGCCACAGCACCACCGCGTTCACGATCGCTGGAGGCCTCGTTCTGGTACTGGGCATCGGGTGCCTGTTCGTCGTGCCCGCACAGAACTCGCCGTGGGCCTACTCGATCACCGGAATACTGGGCGCCGCGATGGGCCTGCAGGCCGGGGCCGCGCGCAAACTCGCGGTGGCCGACGTCACGACCGTCGTGGTGACGTCGACGATCGTCGGTCTCGCGTTCGAGTCCAAGCTCGCCGGCGGTCACGGCAAGAATTTCCCGCGTCGTGTACTCGCCGTCGTCCTGATCCTCGCGGGCGCCGGGGTCGGCGCCCTGCTCCTGCGCGTGCACATCGGGGTCGGCATGTCCGTCGCGGGCACCCTGATGCTGACCGTCGCGTTCCTCGGGCACCTCGTCCGCGAACGTCGCCCCGTGGAGGCCTGAGCGCCACCGATGCAGCCCGGCCCGGGCCTCAACTACCGGAAGTCGGCGGCGAGGGCGACGCCTGCGGCGTAGAGCCACCGGGCGGGGTCTGACATCGCCGTGTCGGGCGAGCCGGCCAGGTCGGTGAGCGAGATCGACGCGGCGAACGCCGAGGTCGAGGCATCCGGCGTGATCCGCCCCGCGACGAGCGCAACCGGCACGCCGGCCGCGGCCGCGAGCGCGGCCACGTGCGAAGGCGCCTTGCCCGCGGCGGATTGCCCGTCGAATGATCCCTCACCGGTGATGACGAGGGATGCCGCGACCATGGCGGCTCGAAGCCCGATGAGGTCTGCGACCACGTTGGCGCCCGGCACGAGATGGGCGCCCCAGGCGAGAAGGCCGAACCCCGTGCCACCGGCCGCCCCCGCTCCGGGAGTGTCCGGATCGACGCCGGTGCGCGCAGCGACGACACCGCCGAAATGCCGCAGCCCCCGTTCGAGCGCGACCATTCCCGCTGCATCAGCACCCTTCTGCGGGCCGAACACAGCGGAGGCGCCGCTCGGCCCCCAGAGCGGGTTCGTGACGTCGCTCAGAACGGTCACCCCGCCCGGCGGCATAGGCAGCAGCCCGGCGAGGTCGATCTCGGCTACGTCGACCAGACCGCGCGCACCCGGGAGGACGGGCGCGCCGGAGGCATCCCTCAGGCGCGCGCCGAGAGCGACGAGCATGCCCGCACCACCGTCGGTGGATGCGCTGCTGCCGATGCCGAGCACGAGGGCCGAGACGCCATGGGCGAGTGCGCCCGCTATCGCCTCGCCGAAGCCCCGCGTGTGCGCGTCGAAGGGCCGGAGCCGCGGAGGCACGCCGAGCAGCTCGATGCCAGAGGTGCTGGCGAGCTCGACCACCGCGATACCGAGCGGTGCATCGCGGGTGGGCGGCAGGAGCAGCCAGAAGGCATTCACGGGCACGTCATCGGGGCCGGTCACGCGCACGGGAATTCGGCGAGCCCCGGAAACCGCGGCGGCGAACGCGTCGAGCGTGCCTTCACCGCCGTCGGCCATCGGTCGCGGGAGCACGTCGTCGGCGCCGGACTCCGACCGCCAGCCCTCGGCGAGCGCGGCGGCCGCTCCTGCAGCCGAGATCGACCCCTTGAACGAGTCGACGGCGATGACGATGCGACGGGTCATCCGGCATCCTCCGATCTGCACTGTGCCTGTCCTCGATCGTGACACGCCCGACCGGCGAGGGCCGGGCGACTCTCTCGCGGTTCGTCACGAGGGGCCACCGGGTTTTGCACGGCAGAATGAAGACATGACTTGGCTAGTGACCGGCGGCGCCGGCTATATCGGTGCTCACGTTGTCCGCGCGCTGGCTGCGGCAGGACTCTCCCCCGTCGTGATCGATGACCTCTCCAGCGGGCATGCCTCGTCCGTCCCCGACGGGGTGCCGTTCGTCCGCGGCACGATCCTCGACGGACCCCTGGTCGAAGACACCCTGCGCACGTACGGCGCCGAGGGTGTCATCCATGTCGCCGGCTTCAAGTACGCGGGCGTCTCGGTGCAGCGCCCTCTGCACACGTATGCGCAGAACGTCGAGGCGACGCGGGTGCTGCTGGCCGCGATGGAGGCGGCGGATGTCGCGAACATCGTGTTCTCGTCGAGCGCCGCCGTGTACGGCACTCCGGATGTCGCCCTCGTGACCGAGGACACCGCCAAGGCGCCGGCCTCGCCCTACGGCGAGTCGAAGCTCATCGGCGAGTGGCTGCTGCGCGACCAGGGCGTCGCGACCGCGGGGTCGAAGCATCCCCTGCGCCACACGTCGCTGCGGTACTTCAACGTCGTCGGGTCGGGCGACGCATCGGTGTACGACACCAGCCCGCACAACCTGTTCCCGCTGGTGTTCGAGGCGCTCATCGAGGGACGCACCCCGCGCATCAACGGCGACGACTACAACACCCCCGATGGCACGAACATGCGCGACTACGTACACGTCGCCGACATCGCGCTTGCACACGTCGCCGCCGCGAAGCGCCTGGTTGCCGGAGAGTCGATCGAGGCCGCCTACAACCTCGGTTCGGGTGACGGACTCTCGGTACGACAGATCATGGACGCAATGGCGCGGGTGACGGGCATCGCCTTCGCTCCCGAGATCGCCCCGCGCCGCGCAGGCGACCCCGACCGCATCGTCGCCTCCGGGGAACGGGCGACCCGCGACCTCGACTGGGCGATGCGCTACTCGGTCGACGACATGGTGCGCACCGGCTGGGAAGCGCGTCGGGCCGCCCGCCCCTGACGCCCCGCCCTCCCCCCTCCCCTGTGTCCGTTTACGAACGGTTTTCGTCGACTCCCCGAGCCTCAGAGCACCCAAAACCGTTCGTAAACGGAAGGTGGCACCGGGGGGGATCCGGGAG
>JAHIOK010000013.1 GCA_018895315.1 Actinomycetota bacterium
CCCGGCGCCAAGCGACTGGGGCACGGTAAGGGCTACCGCTATCCGCACGACAGTGAAATCGGCGTCGTGGCCCAGCAGTACTTGCCCGACGAGCTCGTCGGAACGCGCTACTACGAGCCCACATCTCACGGACAAGAGCGTGACGTGCAGGCGCGCCTCGAGAAGATCCGACGGATTCTCGAGGGCTAGCCACGCGGCCCGTCCTTCCTGTTGAGACGATGGACGTATGAGCGACACGTGGGCGCAGCAGCGTGATGCCTTCTGGCAGGGCGCCGACGACAACGACCCCAATCGCGCGCACCGCGACCTCGATCTGCTGCTCGAAGGGCGTCCCGAAGGTGACGCGGTGGCGCTATTCGAGCGCGCGTCGCTGCACGACTACCTCGGCGAGGAGGCGGCGGCGATCCCGCTGTACCGTGCAGCGCTGGATGCCGGACTGGATGATCCGTATCGCACCGAGGGTCTCATCCAGCTGGCCAGCTCGCTGCGCAACACCGGCGATGCCTCCGGGGCGATCGCTCTGCTGCGCGGTATCCCCGACGCCGATCCTCTCGCCGACGCTGCCCGGGCGTTCCTCGCGCTGGCGCTCTTCGATGACCAGAAGCCTGCCGCGGCGCTGCGCACCGCCCTGCATGCCCTCACTCCGCACCTTTCCGCCTACCGGCGCTCGCTCGATGCATACGCCCACGCGCTCATCGCACCACCTCGGGTGCGCAACGTCGTGGTTGGACTGGTGGTGCGCGACGGTCACGTGCTCGCCGAGGAGTATGTCGCCACGGCTCATCACGATTTCTTCCTGCGCGCGCCGGGCGGCGGGCTCGAGTTCGGTGAGAGTACGAATGCCGGCATCCGGCGCGAGTTCGCCGAGGAGCTCGGTGCGGTACTCGATGACATTCGACCTCTGGGCGTGCTCGAGAACGTCTTCGAATCGGGACCGAAGCGCGGCCATGAGATCGTGCACGTCTTCGCTGTGGAGTCCGCGAGCCTCGACGCTCTGGCGACGGGGGAGCGGATGCCTGTGCTCGATGCCGACACCACAGTGGGCTGGTACGACATCGCCGCCCTGCGCGAGGGCGCGATTGCGTTCTACCCGCCCGGAATCCTCGATCTGCTCCCATGAATGCCCGCGTGATCAGGTCTGATAGGCTTGACCGGCTCGAAACACAGTTTTCGGGCATCCCCCTCTTCTGACAAAGACCTCTCGGCGTGCCCCGGCGTGCAGTCCGAGATCGGGAGACGAGCGGGAGATACGTCCGCAGGCCGTGACAGTCACGGCCGCGTGAAGGAAGGAACACTTCGTGGCTACGAAGTCCCAGGACCGCCGCAAGGTCCGTCTGTCCCGTGCGCTCGGCATTCCGCTGACGCCGAAGGCTGCCAAGTACCTCGAGAAGCGCCCCTACGCGCCCGGCGAGCACGGTCGCACCAAGCGCAAGCAGGACAGCGACTACGCCGTCCGTCTGCGCGAGAAGCAGCGTCTGCGCGAGCAGTACGGCATCCGCGAGAAGCAGATGCGTAACACGTTCAACGAGGCCCGTCGCAAGGACGGCCTGACCGGTGAGAACCTCGTCGAGCTGCTCGAGATGCGTCTCGACGCCCTGGTGCTGCGTTCGGGCCTTGCCCGCACTACGGCCCAGGCCCGCCAGCTCGTCGTGCACCGCCACATCCTCGTCGACGGCCAGACCGTCGACCGCCCGTCGTTCCGCGTGAAGCCGGGTCAGCTCATCCACGTCAAGCCCAAGAGCGAGGGCACCGAGCCCTTCCAGGTGGCAGCCGCCGGCGGTCACGCCGAGGTCCTGCCCCCGGTTCCCGGCTACCTCGAGGTCGACCTCGACAAGCTGCACGCGACTCTCGTGCGTCGCCCCAAGCGCGCAGAGGTTCCCGTGACCTGCGACGTCCAGCTCGTCGTCGAGTACTACGCGGCTCGCTGATCCAGCGATCTGAGTCGTTTCCGTCCGAAGGGGCGTCGGGTCTCCCGGCGCCCCTTCGGTGTTTCCGCCTACGATAGGTGGGATGCCGCGGCGCCCCCGCGGCCCGATGCGAGGAAGTGATGACCGTGAGAAGCCTGCTGTGGTTCGTGATGGGCGTGTCCGGAGGATTCGTGCTGGCGCATCTGGTCAACAAAGATCCCCGCGGTCACGAAGTGATGGCAGAGCTCGACGCGCGCGTCAGCGAGTTCACCGATCGAATGGGTGACGCGTACCGCGATCAGCAGGCCCAGTTCGAAGGCCTCGTCGATTCAGCCATGACCGCCGCCAGCGACGCTCTCGACACCGCCAAGGATGCGGCATCTCACGCCGTCGACGCCGTGCACGAGGCGGCCTCCACCGCGGTCGACTCGACGCATGACGCCGCGACGGATGCCCTCGGCGCGGCGAAGAACGTCGCGAAGAAGATCACCGACTAGACCTTCGCGCTGTGCACTCCCGAGTGGGAGGCTCCGATCGCGTGCCAGATATCGAGGAATCCTCACGACATGAAGACTGCTGAAATCGCCCGCCGCTATCTCGAGTTCTTCGAGAAGCGCGGGCACACGATCGTGCCGTCCGCGTCATTGGTCACCGACGACCCGGCTCTGCTGTTCACGGTCGCGGGAATGGTGCCGTTCATCCCCTACCTCAGCGGGGTCGTACCACCGCCCTACCCACGGGCTGCCGACGTGCAGAAGTGCATCCGCACGAACGATATCGAAGAGGTCGGCCGCACTCCTCGTCACGGCACGTTCTTCCAGATGCTCGGCAACTGGTCGTTCGGCGACTACTTCAAGGAGGGCGCGATCACGTTCGCGTGGGAGCTGCTCACCTCGTCGGAAGAAGATGGCGGACTCGGCTTCGATCCGAAGGATCTCTGGGTCACGGTCTACAAGGAAGACGATGAGGCCGCGGAACTCTGGTCGCGGATCGCCGGACTTCCGCAGGAGCGCATCCAGCGCCTCGACAAGGACACGAACTACTGGAGTACGGGGCTGCCCGGACCGGCGGGGCCGTGTTCCGAGATCTTCTACGACCAGGGGCCTGAGTACGGAGTTGACGGGGGTCCGGCGACCGACGACGACCGCTACGTCGAGATCTGGAACCTCGTGTTCATGCAGTACGAGATCGCCAACGTCACATCGAAGTACGACTTCGACATCGTCGGCGAACTGCCGAACAAGAACATCGACACCGGTATGGGTCTCGAGCGCATCGCGTTCATCAAGCAGGGCGTGCAGAACATGTACGAGACCGATCAGGTGCGTCCCGTGCTCGACCGCGCCGTCGAGCTCTCCGGCAAACGCTACGGCGACGATCACGAGAACGACGTGCGCTTCAGAATCGTCGCCGATCATGTGCGCTCATCGCTCATGCTGCTCGCGGACGGTGTCACCCCCTCCAACGAAGGGCGCGGTTACATCCTGCGTCGGCTCATGCGGCGTGCGATCCGCTCGATGCGCCTGCTCGGCGTCGACGGCCCCACCTTTCCCGATTTGTTCACCGCATCCCGCGACGCGATGAAAGAGGCGTATCCGATCGTGGGTGACGACTACGACCGGCTCTCCGCGTACGCCTACGCCGAGGAGCAGACCTTCCTGCGCACGCTCGCATCAGGATCCACGATCCTCGACCTCGCGGTCTCGCAGGCGAAGGATGCCGGAGGCTCGGCGATCGCGGGCGCCGAGGCATTCCTCCTGCACGACACCTATGGCTTCCCCATCGACCTGACCCTCGAGGCAGCCGAAGAGGCCGGGCTCACCGTCGATCGTGCGGCCTTCGACCAGCTCATGCTCGAGCAGCGCACCCGTGCAAAGGCGGACGCGCGCTCCCGTAAGCGTGCGATCGCCGACCTCAGCGTCTA
>JAHIOK010000244.1 GCA_018895315.1 Actinomycetota bacterium
AGGGTGCCGGTGAACTCCTCGGTGAGCGCGACCGGCTGTTCCGGGATCGTACCGAGGTAGTGCTGACCGATCTGCGAGGGATCGAGGTGCGCAACCCGGATGCCGTCGGGAGTCATGATCGTGACGAAGTCGACACCGGCCGTGCGCATGATCTGCTCCGCCTCCGGCTGCAGAGTAGCGGAGGGGTCGGAGCCGGTGAGAGCGGTCGCGATATCAGGCACGGCCGCGATCGTGCGGGCGACCGAGCCGGTGAGGCCCTCGGCCTCGGCCCGCGCAGCGCGCTGGGCATCGAGGACGAGCAGCACCGCGAGCAGCGCTCCGAGCACGGCGACGGCGATCGTGACCACGACGAACACCCGCGACGCGGCGCTGCCGGGCGCTCGGTCACGTGAGCGGCGAATGGCCACGATGCCTCCTCGGACGGGATGCCGCGGCATCCGGTGTGCGACCAATACGACCACAAATGGTTGCGGACGGCGACCGCGGCCACTGTATGTGCATGGCGATCGGATCATCCGACGCTCAGAACAGTGACGTTTGACGCACGGAGGCGATGATGGCTCTTTCGACCCGCACCACATCTTTCAAACTACCCGGCTACAACTGGCGCCGCGGCAAGACCTCATGGGACAAGCACACGTGGTTGTACGTGTCCGTGATCATCGCCCTCGTGCTGGGCGCGACCATCGGCCTGATCTGGCCTGACTTCGCCACCCAGCTCGAGCCGATCGGCAAGGGGTTCGTGTCGCTGATCAAGATGATGATCGCTCCGATCATCTTCTGCACGATCGTGGTCGGCATCGGCTCGATCGCGAAGGCGGCGACGGTCGGCAAGATCGGTGGCCTCGCGCTGCTGTACTTCATGGTCATGACGACCTTCGCGCTCGCGATCGGTCTCGTGGTCGGCAACATCATCCACCCGGGTGAGGGCCTGAACATGGCGAGCTCCACCTACACCGGTGCGGGTGCGACCGAGGCCACGACAACGCAGGAGTTCATCCTCGGCATCATCCCCGCGACTTTCTTCGGCGCATTCACGGGTGAGAGCGTGCTGCAGGTGCTCTTCATCGCCCTGCTGGTCGGCTTCGCGCTGCAGCAGATGGGCCCGAAGGCGGCGCCGATCATGGATGCCGTGAAGAATCTGCAGATGCTGGTCTTCCGCATCCTCGGCATGATCCTGTGGCTGGCTCCGCTGGGGGCCTTCGGCGCGATCGCCGCAGTAGTCGGCAAGACCGGGTTCGCGGCCATCGTGAGCCTCAGCGTCTTGATGATCGCGTTCTACATCACGTGCGCGATCTTCATCATCGGAGTCCTCGGCAGCCTGCTCTACGCCGTCGCCCGGGTCAACATCTTCAGCCTCATGAAGTACCTGGCCCGCGAGTACCTGCTGATCGTCGGCACCTCGTCGTCGGAGTCGGCGCTGCCGCGCCTGATCGCGAAGATGGAGCACGTCGGCGTCTCGAAGCCCGTGGTCGGCATCACGGTGCCCACCGGCTACTCGTTCAACCTCGACGGCACCGCGATCTACCTCACGATGGCGTCGCTGTTCATCGCCGCGGGTATGGGCCAGCCGATGTCGATCCCCGAGCAGATCGGTCTGCTGCTCTTCATGGTCATCGCCTCCAAAGGCGCCGCGGGTGTCACCGGTGCGGGCCTCGCCACGCTCGCCGGCGGTCTGCAGGCCTACCGCCCCGACCTCGTCAACGGCGTGGGCGTCATCGTCGGCATCGACCGCTTCATGTCCGAGGGTCGTGCCATCACGAACTTCACCGGAAACGCGGTCGCCACGGTGCTCATCGGAACCTGGACGAAGCAGATCGACAAGGAGCAGGTCGCCCGCGTTCTCGCCGGACACGACCCGTTCGATGAGACCACGCTGTCGGGTGACGATCACAGCGGGATGTCGAGCGCGAAGGATGCCGTCGGCACCCAGGATCTCGAGTCCGCGGCGATCGCCGAGGCCGAGGCCAAGGAACGGCGCGTCCGCGAGCGGGAGCTCGGCCTCAGCCGCTGACCTGTGCCATGAAGAAGAGCCCGTCCTGATGGACGGGCTCTTCTTCGTCGTGCTCGAGGGGGAGTGCGATCAGCCGCCGCTCTTGCGGCGGAACTCGCGCTTCTGCGAAGCAGGGCCGTGGGCGTCCTGGACGACCGATTCGCCGTTCAGGTGCGCCTCACCGCTGCGGTGCTGAGCGTTCTTCTTGTCGAGCGCTTCTTTGAATTTGCGCTTCATCTCATCGGATGCCGCGCCAGCGGGTTTGTCGTCGGTACTCATGTGATCAGAGTACGCGCGCAGGCTGGGGCGGGCGGTGCCTGCTGCCGCGAATCCACACCCCGCCGCCGAATCCACCCCGCGCGCGCGCCAATCGGTGTGGACTCGCACACAGACTGTGGATTCGCGCGGGAGTGGTCTTGATGCGCCCACTCGCTCGGATCCCGCGTGCCGAGGCACTCGCTGATAGAGTAAGGAGGGTTGCCCTCGGGCGACTGCTCAATTCAACATGAGCTACACGGAGCAGGCCGGCAGCAAGCTGGTCCCCTGTGGTGAATTCCTCGTCGCATCAGCGCCGGGTGATTTTCTACTGGTGGCCAGCGCAGGTCATGCGCGACGAACCGTTGCGCGCCGATAATCTGCCTGTTCCTGCTTCTTCGTACGCTCGCGCGCCACATGGGCTCGCGAGTCAAAACAAAGAAGGAGAGACCTCTTGGAAGGTCCTGAAATCACCGCCGCAGAAGCCGTTCTCGATAACGGCCGCTTCGGCACCCGCACCATCCGCTTCGAAACCGGTCGTCTCGCGCAGCAGGCGCAGGGCGCCGTTGCCGCCTACCTCGACGAGGAGACGATGCTCCTGTCGGCCACCAGCGCCGGCAAGCACCCTCGTGAGGGCTTCGACTTCTTCCCGCTGACCGTCGA
>JAHIOK010000245.1 GCA_018895315.1 Actinomycetota bacterium
GAAAAGCCTCGGGATCGAAGTCCTCGATCGCGCTGATCCGTTGGATGCCGGCGTTGTTGACCAGGATGTCGACATCCCCGAGCTGCTCGGAGAGTTCCGCACCGTCGAGCATCGCGCGATCGGCCAGGTCGACGACCCAGGACGTGCCACCGACCTCGGCGGCGAGCGCACCCGCCGCATCGGCGTCACGATCGGCGACGACGACATGCGCCCCGCGGGAGCCGAGATCGCGGACGATCTCGGCCCCGATCCCCGCTCCTCCGCCGGTGACGAGCGCCCGGCGGCCCTCCAACGTGCGTCCGTTCACGCGGGCGACTCGGTAGGCGTGGGGAGCGCGAAGCGCGCCGCATCCGCTGCGTCCACGGCGCGCAACGATGCGCCCTTGGTCTCGCGAAGGGTGAGGACGGCGACGAGGGTGACCACGCACGCCGCGACGATGTAGAGAGCGACAGGCACCCACGAACCATACTTCTGCAACAGGGCCGAAGCGATGATCGGCGCGAGCGAGCCCGCCACGATCGAGGTGACCTGATAGCCCAGAGAGACCCCGGAGTACCGCATCCGGGTCGGGAAGAGTTCGGCCATGATCGCGGGCTGACCGGCGTACATCAGGGCGTGGAAGCAGAGGCCGATCGTCACCGCGAGCACGATCAGCACCGGGTTGAGGGTGTCGAACATCGGGAAGGCGAAGAACGCCCAGGTCGCGCCGAGGACGGCGCCGGCGAAGTACACCGGCTTGCGGCCGATGCGGTCGGCCAAACGCCCCACCTGTGGAATCACGGCGAAGTGCACCGCGTGGGCGATGAGCAGCGCGAGGAGCAACTGGCTGGTGTTGTATTTGTGGACGGTCACCAGGTAGACGATCGTGAAGCTCACGATGATGTAGTACAGGATGTTCTCGGCGAACCGCAGCCCCATCGCCTTCAGCACACCCTGGGGGTAGCGGCGCACGACCTCGAAGACCCCGTAGCTCACGGCCTTCTCGGCCTCGACCTGCGCACGGGTCTCGAGGAAGATCGGCGCTTCGCTGACGTGCTTGCGGATGTAGTACCCGACGATCACGATGACCGCGGACAGCCAGAAGGCGACGCGCCATCCCCATTCGAGGAACTGCGCGGCCGGCAGGATCGTCGACATCGTCAGGAGTACGAGAGTCGCGAGCAGGTTGCCCACCGGCACCGCTGCCTGCGGCCAGCTCGACCAGAACGCACGCGAGCGGTTGGGGCTCTGCTCGGCCACGAGAAGCACGGCGCCACCCCACTCGCCGCCGAGTGCGAAGCCCTGGATGAATCGCAGCGCCACGAGCAGTGCAGGAGCCCAGTATCCGATGGAGCCGAATCCGGGGAGGCACCCGATCAGGAAGGTCGCGACCCCGATCATGATGATGGTGACCTGGAGCGTGTGCTTACGGCCGAAGCGGTCACCGATCTGGCCGAAGACGATGCCGCCGAGCGGGCGCGCGATGAAACCGACGGCATAAGTGAGGAATGCGGCCATGATGCCGTCGAGCTGACTGCCGGCGTCGGGGAAGAACACGGTGCCGAAGACGAGGCTCGCGGCGGTGGCGTAGAGGAAGAACTCGTACCACTCGACGACGGTGCCCACCATCGAAGCGGCGACGATGCGCCGCAGTCCGGATGGGGCCTTGTCATCGGACTCCGGGGATGCGCCCCGCGTGTCTGGGGTGCGGACGCGATCATCAGCGGTCATGGTGCTCCTTCTAGGTCGTCGTTGACTCCGATGAGTAAACGCGCAGTTTCTTGGCGGAGCAATGGTCAATCGAGCGCATGGCATGTGCATAATTGCAGATATGGCGACAGATCCACAGGATCTCCTGGTGCTCCTCGCGGTATCGCGCAGCGGGAGGTACACCTCCGCGGCAATGACGCTGGGCCTGAATCACACGACTGTCGCGCGCCGGATCGGCGCCCTCGAGACTGCACTCGGCGGCCGCGTCCTCGCGCGCGCCGCGGGCGGATGGGAACTCACCGAGCTGGGACGCCGGGCCGCGCGCGCCGCGGAGGTGGTCGAGTCAGCGGTGGCGATGATGGATGCCTCGGGTGCAGCATCCGGAACGCTCACCGGGGTGGTGCGCATGTCGGCCACCGACGGATTCAGCGCCTACGTCGCAGCGCCGGCTGTGGCCGATCTGCAGCGGGCGCATCCGCTGCTGCAGGTCGAGATCGTCACCGTGACCCGGCAGGCGCTGCAGCAGCGGTCGGGCCTCGATCTCGAGGTCGTGGTCGGAAGGCCGCAGGTGCACCGCGCCGAGGCGTTCGAGATCGGCGAGTACGTGCTGGGGATGTACGCCTCACGCGACTACCTCGCCAGGCGCGGAACCCCCGCGGACCTCGACGAACTGGTGACGCACCCGCTGGTGTACTTCGTCGACTCGATCCTGCGGGTCGACGATCTCGATGCGCCGCGCCGGCTCGTTCCCACGATGCGCGACTCACTGACCTCGACCAACGTCTTCGTGCACGTCGAGGCCACGCGCACCGGCGCCGGCATCGGCCTGCTCCCCTGCTTCGTCGCCGATCGACATCCCGACCTCGTGCGGGTGCTGCCCACACTCATCAACGAGCGACTCCCCTACTGGATGGTGCTGCGGCCCGACTCGCTCGACCGCCCTGCGATCGCGGCCGTGGTGCATGCGCTCCGCGACAGAGTGGCGACGATGACCGATGCTCTGCTCGGCCGGACGGGGGCCACCGTGCCGTGAGCGGCGTCAGCCGACCAGCTGTCCCCTGCGCGGCGGTGTCGCGTATTCGTCGCGCTTGCTCGTGCCTACGCCCATCCGCGCCATCCCCGCGACCAGCCCGACGGCGGCGGCGACTCCATCGACTACCGGCACACCCACGCGCGCACCGAGGGCGTGGCAGAGATCGGCCATTCCGGCGCATCCCAGCACGATCGAGTCCGCGCGGTCCTCGCGTACAGCGCGCTCGCACTCCTCCGCGATGACGTCGAAGGCCGCCGATGTCGTGTCTTCCAGTTCCAGAACCGGGATGCCGGTGCCCGCGAGCGACACGCAGGCGGACGTCATCCCGTACCTGACCAGAAGGTCCTCGGCACGGCCGAGTGTGCGGCTGAGCGTCGTCACGACCGCGAACGACCGGCCCGTGAGCGCGGCGACGTGCATCGCGGCCTCGGCGATGCCGACGACGGGAACGTCGACGAGTTCGCGTGCGGCGTCGAGTCCCGGATCACCGAAACACGCCAGCACGTAGCCGTCGCTGCCACCGTGGGCCAGATCCCGCTCGATCAGGTCGATCACGGCCACCGCGGCGAATGCCTCGTCGGTGTGGCTCTCGATGGCGGCGGGTCCCGACTCCGGACAGACCGCGACGATCTCGACGTCGGGTCCCGCCACCCCCCGGGCCGCGGCCGCGATCTTCGCGGTCATGGCCCGGGAGGTGTTGGGGTTGATGACGGTGATCCTCACGCTTTGCCAGTGACGGCCGCGACATCCACGGTGCCACCAGCCACCTCGACGGTGCCGTCCGAGACTCCGTCGGCGAGTCCCTCGAGAGCGGGGACCTGGGGGTTGCGACGCTCGAACAGCACGAAGATGCCGTAGCCCAGACCGCAGCCGATGAACCACGTGTAGTTGCTGATCCACGAGATGTCGAAGAGGCCGATATCGGCGAGAAGCTTCGGGAACACGGCGAGGACGACGGTCGGTATCCCCGCCCACAGCAGGGCGTAGATCGCGTTCTTGTTGTACCCCCTCGTGTACCAGTACTTCCCCTTGTCGCTCATCGTGAACATCTCGTCGGTCTGGATCCGCTGGTGCGCCGCGACGTAGTAGCCGGCGATCAGGATGCCGAACAGCGGGCCGATGAGGGCACCGAGCACGCCCAGCGAGTAGTGGATCGCCGTGTCGTTGGAGTACCAGTTCCACGGTGTGAGGAGCACGGAGCCGACCGCGGCGATCATTCCGCCCATGCGCCACGAGATTCTGTGCGGGGCGACGTTGGAGAAGTCGAACGCGGGCGAGATGAAGTTCGCGACGATGTTGATGCCGACTGTCGCCGTGAC
>JAHIOK010000246.1 GCA_018895315.1 Actinomycetota bacterium
ATCCAGCCGCCCGCCCGGCGGCGGCGCTTGTTCTTGGGCGGGGGCACGTGGCCCACGGCATCCGTGGACACCCCACCGGTGAACAGATCCTGGAGAGCCGGGGCACCGACCGGTGCCGCAGTCGGGTTCGGCGTGGATGCGGGAGCCGGCCGTGGGTCGTGCTCAGAGAGCGCCGACTCATCCGGCGCAGGCCGCACCGGCTGCGGAGCTTCGGGCACGGTCCGTGCCGACGTCGACCCGACGGGCTCCGCGGAGGCCGATTCACTCGCAGCGGCCTCCCGGGCCGCGCGTCGTGAGCGGGGTGCGGGAGAATCACCCGCAGCACCGGTCTGTGCGGCGTCGTGCGAACGCGGATCGGGCAGTTTGCCGTACAAGTCTGCGAACGGATCGTCCGGCGTCGATGCATCGGGCATGATCAGGCGGGCTCCTCGGCCGGGGATACGGAAAGGCCGGCCGCGTTCCCGGTGCGCTTCTCGACGTCGAGAGCTTGCTGCAGCAGGATCACCGCGGCGACCTGATCCACAATGCTACGAGACGATCGCTGTGATCTGCCCGAATCGCGCAGGGCGGCGTTGGCCGACACGGTGCTCAGTCGCTCGTCGACCATCCGGACGGGCAGATCGGATGCCGTAGCCAGTGCCTGCGCGAAACCCCGTGCATCGCCGGTCGAGACGGTGTCTTCGCCGCGCATGTTCAACGGCAGTCCGACCAGGAGCTCCATTGCGGAATACTCCTCGGCGATCGCCAGTATCCGCGTCACCGATGCATCGCTACGGGGTACGGTCTCGACGGGCACAGCCAGCAGGCCGTCGGGATCGCTGCGGGCGACCCCCACACGCACTTTGCCCACATCGACGCCGAGCCGGACTCCCCGGCGGAACTCGCTCACGCGCCCGTCGACTCCAGTGCGCGGGTCACCGCGACGATGGCGTCGGCGAGAGCCGCAGCATCCGTCCCGCCACCCTGTGCGACATCGTCGCGTCCGCCGCCGCCACCGCCGAGGGCGGCAGCGGCTGCCTTGGCCAACGCGCCGGCCTTGGCTCCGCGTGAACGGGCTGCGTCGTTCGTCGCCACGATGACCACCGGCCGCCCCGCCACCTCGGCGCCGAGAGCGACGACCGCCGCGTCCGCCCCGAGCCGTTCGCGCACCTGCAGCGCGAGAGAGCGGACGTCGTCTGCCGACGTCGCCGACCCCAGCGACTGCGCGACGAGCCGGAACCCTCCGACGGTCGCCGCGGTGGAGATGAGTGCGGGAAGTCGATCGCCGAGCGCTTTCGCCTCGAAGGCCGCGATCTTCTTCTCAGCCGCCTTCAGGCTTGCCGCCAGTTCGGCGATGCGTGCGGGGAGCTCCTCCCGTGGCGTCTTCAGCGACGAGGTCAGCTGCGAGACGATGGCGCGCTCCGCGGCAAGGTCGCGGAAGGCATCCAGCCCGACGAGAGCCTCGACGCGGCGGTTGGATGCTCCGACCGACTGCTCTCCCACGATGTTGATGAGCCCGATCTCGGCGCTGGTGGAGACGTGCGTACCACCGCAGAGTTCCCTCGACCACGGGCCGCCGATGTCGACCATCCGCACGGTCTCGCCGTACTTCTCACCGAACAGCGCCATCGCGCCGAGCGACTTCGCCTCATCGAGGCTCATCACACGGGTCGTCACCTCAAGGCTGTCGCGCACCGCATTGTTCGCGATCTCTTCGATCTCGGTGCGGGTTTCGGTCGACAGCGCCTGGCTCCACGAGAAGTCGAACCGCAGATATCCCGCGCGGTTCAACGAACCGGTCTGAGAGGCGGAGTGCCCGAGCGTGTCGCGGAGCGCGGCATGCACGAGGTGCGTGGCCGAGTGCGCCTGCCGCGCCGCGCGGCGATTGACGACATCCACCACGGACGTCGCTTCCTGTCCGACGGCGACGTCGCCGAACGTGACCTCGACGGTGTGGCTGACCAGTCCGGCGACCGGCTTCTGCACGTCGAGGACCTCCAGCTCGTAGCCCGGTCCGATGATCAGGCCCTTGTCAGCGACCTGCCCACCCGCCTCGGCGTAGAGCGCCGTCTCGGCGAGGATGACTTCGGCGATCTGGCCCTGTGTCGCGCGCTGCGCAGGCACGCCGTCGACCAGGATGCCGAGCACGCTCGATTCGGCTTCGAGATCGGAGTACCCCGTGAACAGGGTTTCTCCCAGCGCTCGGAATTCACGGTAGACGCTGAGGTCGGCGATCGCCCGTTTACGGGAGCGCGCGTCAGCCTTCGCACGCGTGCGCTGCTCGAGCATGAGCTGATCGAAGGCCGCGCGATCGACGGTGAGACCGGCCTCC
>JAHIOK010000247.1 GCA_018895315.1 Actinomycetota bacterium
AGATGATCATGCCGGCGACCCCAGCGACGCCCGCAATGATCGAAACGATGGACAGCACTTTCTGCACCATGCCGCGACCATACGCCTTCGCTCCGACATGCGCCACGCCGCGAGGGCGTGTCGGGTGATGTCTCCACGCTGACAACAGAAAACCCCGACCTCGCGAGAGGTCGGGGTTTGTGGTGCACCCCCTCGGACTTGAACCGAGAACCCACTGATTAAGAGTCAGTTGCTCTGCCGATTGAGCTAGAGGTGCGTAGTTCGCTCCGGGGTGGAGCCCAGAAGCGAACCGAGAGACGACATTACCATCACGATCGGGTCACTCGGAAATCGTGCAGGGAACCGCCCGGTATTCTGGGGCTGTGCCCTCCCCCTCCACCACGCCGTCCGCCGGTGCGCCCTCCACGGAGGATCTGCGCGTTGACCTGGCTCTTGCGCTGAAGCTCGCAGATGCGGCGGATGCGGCATCCATGGCTCGGTTCGATGCCCCTGATCTCGATATCCGCACGAAGGCGGATTCCACACACGTGACCGAGGCAGACCTCGCCACGGAACGGTCCATTCGCGCAATTCTCGAAGTGGAGCGGCCCGACGACGGAATCTTCGGCGAGGAGTTCGGTGTCACCGGCGACTCGACGAGGCAGTGGATCATCGACCCGATCGACGGCACGGCGAACTACCTCAAGGGCATCCCGATGTGGGCGACACTGATCGCTCTCGCGATCGACGGAGTGCCCCGCGTCGGCGTGGTCAGCCAGCCTTCCATCGGACGACGCTGGTGGGGCGCCACCGGCCTGGGCGCCTGGACGAACCAGCCCGACGCCGATCCGCGGAGGCTGCAGGTGTCTGCGGTGACCGACCTCGCCGAGGCGAGCGTCAGCTTTCAGAGCATCCATCAATGGGATGACGTCGGCCACCTTGACACCCTCGTGCGATTGTCACGGGCGGTGTGGCGCGATCGCGGCTACGGCGATGCGTGGCCCTACATGCTGTTGGCCGAAGGACGCCTTGAGTTCGTGGCTGAATTCGGCGTCAAGGAGTACGACATCGCGTCCCACGTGCCGATCATCGCCGAGGCCGGTGGACGTCTCACGGCCTTCGACGGCAGCGACACGATCGGGGATCGTTCTTCGCTTGCCACCAACGGCGTGATGCACGACACCTTCCTCGCCCTCCTTCACCCGCAGGACGACGCATCGGAGTCGAACCCATGACCCGCACTTCCTCGCGTTTCGGCGTGCTCGCTCTCGTGCTCGCCGCGGGCGCGTCCCTCGCGGGGTGCGTCGGCCCCACGGGCGCTGAGCCCGACACGAACACGAGTTCTCCGCGGGCGTCGTCGCCCGTCCCCACCTCCGACGTGACGCCCACCGCGACGAGCGCTGCTGCGCCGACGTGCGACACGATCATTCCCCGGACGACCCTCGACGAGTTCGCCAAGGTGAACTGGACGGCGAAGAAGGTCGCCTTCCAGCTGGGAACGACCGAACTGAGCACCGGGATCGAGTGCCGCTGGGCGGACTACTCGGTTCCGAGCGACAACCTCCAGATCTTCGGCTGGGCTCCTCTCACCAAGGCCGAGGCGCAGACCGCGAAGGCCGCACTGCTCACGAACGGCTGGGTGCAGCTCGACGGCGCGGACGGCGCGTACATCACCGAGAATCCTGAGACGACCGTCGCAAAGGACGCCGATGGGTACGGCATGACTTATTACTTCGGTGATGGGTGGGTCAAGATGGCCGACACGAAGCAGGGTCTGTTGCTCATCGAGTGGCCCAAGGTCTGAGCCGACAGACGCTCAGCCGTTCCCCTTGCTCTTGCCGTTACCGCCCCCGTTGCCCTTGCCGTTGTTGTCATTGCCGCCGTTGCCGTTGTTTCCCGTGGCCGGTGCCTGAGTGACGGGCACGACGACGGTGGCAGGCGGCACCGTGGCGGCCGGAGTGTCTGGCGCCACCTGTTCCCGCGGCCCGGAACTCGAAGGTTGCACGACGGGCGCCTGCTGTCCTGAAGAGAGCGCTACCCCCGCGGCACCTGCCGTGGCGAGAATGAGCGCGGTGACGCCGGCAATCAGGAACAGCTTCCGTCGCGATCGGCGGGGCACCTGGACCGGAGGCACCAGCCCCGGCGACATCACCAGGGTGGATGACAACGCCGGCTCGTCCCTGCGTCCATTCGGCACTGCGGCTCGGGGCATCGGCAACGTTGCGCCACCCGTGCGCTCGACCAAGTCGAGACGCTCCAGAGCCACGGCGACGTCATGCGCCGAGGGCCGAAGAACCGCGTCACGCTGAGTCATCGCGTGCAGCAGCTCGCGCCATCCGTCGCTCACGATCGGCGAGATCTCCGGATCCGACGAGAGCCGGGCAAGGGCCGCTTCGTGCGCGGTCGGCTGCGCGAACGAACGCTGCCCCGTGAGAGCTTCATGCAGAAGCAAGCCCAGGGAGTAGACGTCGCTCGATGGGGCCGGCGTCACGCCCATGACCTGCTCGGGACTGAGATACGCCGCGGAGCCGAGGAACGTGCCGGGCATCGTCAGACGGGTCGAATCGATGAGGTGGGCGATTCCGAAGTCGGCGAGCTTCGGCCGATACGGCGGACCGGGCGGACCCGCCGGACGCAGGAGTACGTTCGACGGCTTGATATCCCGGTGCACGATTCCGGCAGCGTGGACGACCTGCAACGCGTCGGCGAGATCGCGGGCCATGGGCACGACCGCGGAGGACGGGACGGGACCCTGCGCGATCAATTCCCGCAGCGTCGACCCCTCGACGTACTCCATGACGAGGAAATCTGTCCCGTCAAGCCCAACATGTGCATCGAACAGTGTCACGAGAGCCGGATGATTGAGCCCTGCCAGCATTCGGGTTTCGGCGACCGTCCTCGAGGCGTCCGCGGCGCCCTCGCGGAAGATCTTGATCGCCACCACGCGTCCGAGCATCTCGTCACGAG
>JAHIOK010000248.1 GCA_018895315.1 Actinomycetota bacterium
GAACCGTGAAGTGGTTCAACGCTGAAAAGGGCTACGGTTTCATCACCGTCGACGGCGGAGGGCAGGACGTCTTCGTCCACTACTCGGCAATCGATATGGGTGGCTACAAGGTTCTTGAAGAGGGTCAGAAGGTGACCTTCGAGGTCGGCACCGGGGCGAAGGGTCCCCAGGCCGAGTCGGTACGCCCCGCCTGAGCGGAGTCACCGGCCAGCAATAACACTCCCCGGTGGCGTCACCCGATTCGTCGGGTGGCGCCACCGCACGTTTAAGGCCGCCTCACCGCGCCGACGCTTTCTTGCACTCCCCCCTAGCGAGTGCTAATTTATCCCTTGGCACTCGCACGTTTCGAGTGCTAAAGAATTCGTTTGTACGACGTCCGGGAGGGACGAGAAACACACATGGCAAAGATCATTGCTTTCAACGAAGAGGCCCGTCGTGGCCTCGAGCGTGGCCTGAACATTCTGGCCGATGCCGTCAAGGTAACGCTCGGCCCGCGCGGTCGCAACGTCGTGCTCGAGAAGAAGTGGGGCGCCCCCACCATCACGAACGACGGTGTTTCGATCGCCAAGGAGATCGAACTCGACGACCCGTACGAGAAGATCGGTGCCGAGCTCGTCAAGGAGGTCGCCAAGAAGACTGACGACGTCGCAGGCGATGGCACCACCACCTCCGTCGTGCTGGCCCAGGCGCTCGTGCGCGAGGGTCTGCGCAACGTCGCTGCCGGAGCTGACCCGATCAGCCTCAAGCGCGGCATCGAGAAGGCCGTGACCGCCGTCATCGCCGCCCTCGTCGCCGGCGCCAAGGAGATCGAGACCAAGGAAGAGATCGCCGCAACCGCATCCATCTCTGCCGGCGACCCCGAGATCGGCGCGCTGATCGCCGAGGCGATCGACAAGGTCGGCAAGGAGGGCGTCGTCACCGTCGAGGAGTCGAACACCTTCGGCACCACGCTCGAGCTGACCGAGGGTATGCGCTTCGACAAGGGCTTCCTCTCCGCCTACTTCGTCACCGACCAGGAGCGCCAGGAGGTCGTCTACGACGACCCCTACATCCTGATCGCGAACTCGAAGATCTCGAACATCAAGGATCTGCTGCCCATCGTCGACAAGGTGATCCAGAGCGGCAAGCAGCTGCTCATCATCGCCGAAGACGTCGACCAGGAGGCACTAGCCACCCTCGTCGTCAACAAGATCCGCAACATCTTCAAGTCGGTCGCCGTCAAGGCTCCCGGTTTCGGTGACCGCCGCAAGGCGCAGCTCGCCGACATCGCGATCCTCACCGGTGGACAGGTCATCTCCGAGGAGGTCGGCCTCAAGCTCGAGAACGCCACCCTCGACCTGCTCGGTACCGCCCGCAAGGTGATCATCACCAAGGACGAGACCACGATCATCGAGGGCGCGGGCGACCCCGAAGCCATCGCCGGTCGCGTCAAGCAGATCCGCGCCGAGATCGAGAACACCGACAGCGACTACGACCGTGAGAAGCTCCAGGAGCGTCTCGCCAAGCTCGCCGGTGGCGTCGCCGTCATCAAGGCCGGCGCAGCCACGGAGGTCGAGCTCAAGGAGCGCAAGCACCGCATCGAAGACGCCGTCCGCAACGCAAAGGCGGCTGTGGAAGAGGGCATCGTCCCCGGTGGTGGCGTCGCGCTGATCCAGGCCGGCAAGATCGCCCTGGCGAAGCTCGAGCTCACGGGCGACGAGGCGACCGGTGCGAACATCGTTCGCGTCGCGATCGAGGCGCCGCTCAAGCAGATCGCCCTCAACGCGGGACTCGAGCCCGGTGTCGTGGCGAACAAGGTCGCAGAGCTGCCCATTGGACACGGCCTCAACGCCGCGACCGGTGAGTACGGTGACCTGTTCGCACAGGGCATCATCGACCCCGCCAAGGTGACGCGCTCTGCCCTGCAGAACGCTGCGTCGATCGCCGGCCTCTTCCTCACCACCGAGGTCGTCGTCGCCGACAAGCCCGAGAAGGCCTCCGCTCCGGCGGGCGACCCGACCGGTGGCATGGACTTCTAGTCCGACGCATCCGCATCACAGAACGGCCCCTCCTTCGGGAGGGGCCGTTCTGCGTTCGGGCAGGCGTTCAGCGGAACATGCCGATCGCGGTCTGCTCGACGTCGGCATACTGTCGCCCGGCGGCTCCGAGCGCCACGTGGATGGCGGAGAGGGTCGCCTCCACCTGCCGCTGGGTGGCGCGCCAATCGTCGACGACGCTCTGGAATGTGAGCGACGCGGTGCCGGTCCACGACGCCTGCAGCTGCGTGAGCTGGCCGAGCAGGGCGGATGCCTCGGCCTCCAGCCTGTCGACGGTGCCTCGGACGACGGTGGTGGCGCTGAGCACCGCGTCGCTGTCGACGGAGAAAACGGCCATAGCGGCTCCTTCAGGGTGGGGGTCGGTGTCGAGCCCACGCTAGAGCCAGGGGAGTGCGACATCGGGCGCTCGACCCCCTTCTGTGCACGCGTGAGCGGCGCACCGTGCCTGGGGAGGAACCGTGCCTCAGGCGGGGGAGTCGCCGATCCGCTGCAGCGGCTGGGTCTCGATGTTCAGGTGATCGAGGCGCGTGCGTGCGGTCACGAGGGGCAATGACACCCGGAATGTCGCCCCACCGCCCGGGGTGTCGCTTACCGACACCGTGCCGTGCAGCGCCTCGACGATCGAGGAGACGATCGAGAGACCGAGGCCCGAACCGCCCGTTTCGCGCGCACGCGACGTATCGGCGCGCCAGAAGCGCTGGAAGATCTGGCCGCGGATCTGCTCGGGGATGCCTTCGCCGTGGTCGACGACTTCGATCCATCCCGTCGCTGAATCGACGTCCACGCCGAGGCGCAGCTCGATCGGTGAGTCGCTCGCGGTGAAGCGCCGCGCATTTCCGAGGAGGTTCGCGACGACCTGGCGGATGCGGTTCTCATCGCCCAGCACGATCGGGCGCAGCAGCCCCTGCACTTCGGCGGGGTCGGATTCGAGGGAGATCGGTGCGACGCCGGGCGCGTCGTCGAGCCCGGCGGCCTGCGCTGCCGGTACGGGCCGCGGCTTGCGGCGCAGCAGCGACCTCGTCGCGCCGGCGATCCCAAGGGATGCCGTGGGGGGAGCCGCGCGGCGACGCGCGGACTCGGCAGAATCCTCTGGGACCGCCGCCTCGACCGGGGGCGCGGCGAGGTCAGGGATCGTGGTGTCGATCACCGTGACCGGGCGGAGCGGCGATGTCGCCCGCACGTCGAGCGCGGCATCCCGGGCGATCGGGCGGAGGTCGATGGCCGTCACGACCACATCGCGGCGCTCGTCGAGTCGTGCCAGGGCGAGGAGATCCTCGACGAGCACGCCCATGCGGATGGCTTCCTTCTCGATGCGCTCCATGGACTGCGCGACATCTTCATCGCCCTGGATCGCGCCCATCCGGTACAGCTCGGCGTATCCGCGCACGGTCACCAGGGGAGTGCGCAGCTCGTGGCTGGCGTCGCCGATGAAGCGCCGCATCTGCCGCACCGTCGAGTCGCGCTGCGAGATCGCCTCGTCAACGCGACCCAGCATCGCGTTGATCGCGGTCTTGAGACGGCCGACTTCGGTCGTGTTCGGCTCGATATCGGTGAGCCGCTGGCCGAAGTCGCCCTTGGCGATGACATCGGCGGTGGATTCCACCTGGCTGAGGCTGCGGAAGGTGAGCGTGACGAGCCATCTCGTCAGCAGAGCGCCCGCGACGATGACGACGAGGGCGAGCAGCGTGTAGATGCCGGTGAAACTCGTGACGACCTTGGCGACCCCTGCCGTCGGCAGTGCAGCCATCTGGGTGAAGACGCTGCTGACATTCGCGACCTGGAAGTAGTCGACGCTGGCACGGTACGGCGTTTCCCCCGCAGCCGCTTCGATCGTGAACGGAGTCTGACCTTGGACCGACGTCTGGGCCAGGGTGAACGTCTCAGGAAAAGCTGGGGCCGGGCTGCCGTTGCCTCCCGCGGTAGATTTCAGCTCGCCGTCCGGTCCGTAGATCGCGATGAAGTAGTCCGTC
>JAHIOK010000249.1 GCA_018895315.1 Actinomycetota bacterium
AGGGCGCGGATGCGGGTGGCATCGGCGATGCGGGCGGCGACCGTGTCGAACTCACCGCGGGCCGCGGTCACCGCGGCCGCGAGGGCATCGACCGTGGTGGTCGTCACGGCCACCTTCTCGCGGGCGGAGGCCAGGGAGGCAACGAGGTCGGCGCGCTCGGCGGCCGAAGCCGTGTCGAACGCGACGAGCTGCGAGCGCTGCTCGGCGAGCGCGTCGCGTCGCGTCGCGGCCGAGACGGCGGCGTCGACTGCGCTCTGCGCCCGCGCGTGGGCCTCCTCGAGGTGGTCGGTGGGGTCCCCACCGGCACGCACCGCGGCGGCCGCATGCGCGTCGCGCGCCGCACGAGCACGCACAGCGGCCTCACGCTCGCCCTCGGCGGCGAGCTCTCGCTGTGCCTCGGCGGCCGTGACCTCGTCGTCCGTGACCGGGGAATGACTGCGCTCTGCGGGAGCAGGGTGCTCGAGCGCACCGCAGACCGTGCACGGCTCGCCATCGACGAGCGCACTGGCGAGCTCGCCGGCAAATCCCGCCAGCCGGGTGCGCATCAATGCACCGACTGCTGTGGTGGCGGTCCCGTACGCCTCCACACGCTCCGCGTGCGCGATGTCGGCAATGCGCAGATCCTTCGCCAGTTGCTCCGCCTCGCGTGCGGCGACCAGTCGCTCGTGCACCTCGGCGAGCTGCTCGCGCACCGAATCGAGCACGGCGGCGGCATCACCGGCGGTCCGCAGGTCGGCATCGACCCGGGCCAGCTCTTCGGGAATGTTTCCGCGCTGCTCGTCGAGGGCCGCAAGTGCCTTTTGGAGCTCCGCGACGGCGGTGTGCTCGCCGAGGAGACGCTGCGCGAGGTCATCGTGCTCGCGTTCCCGGCCTCGAGCCGCCTCCCACACCGCCAAGTGGCCCGTGAGGTCGTCGATCAGCGCGCGCAAAGCAGGGGCGTCGAGATCGGCACCGCCCGCCGACATCCAGAGCGCACGCGCGGCCTCGACCAGGTCGGCCGTGCGGTGCGCGGCCTCGGCCGTTCTTCTGGCCGCATCGAGGGTTGCGCGCAGTGTCTCGGCGCGCAACGCGCGATCGTGACGTTCTCGGTCGGCGGCGACTTCTGCAGCCTCGCCCTCGAGGCGCGCGAAAGCATCCCTCGATCGGGCGCGCTGCTCGTGCAGGGCATGCAGCGCGGTCTGCGCAGCGTGTGCTGCCGTCGCGGCCGTGTGTGCGGCGTCTGCGGCATCGCGGTCGCGCACGGCGGCACTCGCGCGATAGTCCGCACGCTGCGTTGCGCGTTCGAGTGCATCCCGTCGCTCGTCGGGTCGGGCGGCCCCGCGACCTGTGGGGCCATCGCTCGCGTCGCCGCCGAGGTCGTGCTCGCGCACGATGCGTTCGGCCTCGCCCAGCAACAGCCCGAGGGCATCGCCGCGCGAGGTCAGCGCGCGTTCGGCCTCGCGCCGGCGCCCCTCGAGCGCGTTCTGATACTCCTCATAGCGGCGACTGCCGAACAGGGTGCGCAGCACCGCCTGACGCTCATCGTTCTTCGCGAGGAGGAAGCGCTGAAACTTGTTCTGCGCGAGCAGGATGACCTGCAGGAACTGGTCTTGAGTGAGGCCGAGTATTTCGTCGAGTTCGAGTGCGACATCACGCGGCCCCGAAGCCGTCCCCCGCCACCCACCGTCGACGAACTCCTCGAGCTGGGCGCGCGCACCCTCGATCGTGAAGCCGTCGCCCCGGCGCTTGCGGCGCGGATACTCCGGCGAGCGGGTGACTCGCCAGCGAACGCCCGCCACGGTGAACTCGAGACGCACTTCTGTCGGGTCGTCGGGCTCGCAGTGGTCGCTGCGAAGCCTCTTCTCCCCACCGTCGTAGCGCGGCACTCCTCCGTATAGCGCGAAGCAGACGCCGTCGAGCAGACTCGACTTTCCCGCGCCCGTGCGCCCGGCGATCAGGAAGATGCCGTCATCGGCGAAGGCGTCGAAATCGACGAGCTGACGGTCGCGAAAGGGCCCGAACCCCTCGATCTCGAGCCGGTGCAGCTTCACGCCGATGCCTCGACCACGACCCGCTCGTCGAGCACGTCGCGGATCAGCTCCTGCTCCCGCGCGTCAGCACCGTCTCCTGCGCGAACATGCGACAGGAACGCATCGATCAGTTCGGCGTCGCTGCGCACCTCACGCACCCGCCCGGCGTAGGTGAGTCCGTCGTCCGCGCGGGCGCCCACCGGCGTGTGAGCGACGGTCGCGCAGAACGGAAACCGCGCCTGCAGACGTCGCATGGGCTCGAGCTGGGGGGTCGGGTCGGTGTATTCCGCCGAGATCCAGTCGGCTTCGAATTCCACGAAGCGAGGGTCGGTCAACAGCTCGTCGAAGGATGCCCGCAGCGTCGTGAGTCGCCTCGGAACCGGCAAGGGCAGCCATTCGACGGAGGTCAGACCCGCGGCATCCAGGTCGACGAGCCACGAGCCACGAGGCTTGTCACCCTCGCCGAAGCTGTAGTGCAGCGGGGCGCCGGCGTACCGCACGCGTTCCGAGAGCTGCTGCCGCCCATGGATGTGACCGAGGGCGACGTAATCGGGCCCGTCGAACACGGACAGCGGCACGACGTCGAGGGTGCCCTGGCGGATCTCGCGTTCGACACCCGCGGTGGGCTCGACGCCGGCGGCGAAACAATGCGCGATCGCTACCGAGCGCCCTTCGCGAGTAGCGAGATCGGAACGGATCAGACCCATCGCGTGCGCCATGGTCTGCGCTTGCGTGCGCAGTTCGGTGCCCTGCCACAGGTGGCGCACCAGCGCGGGCTCGAGGAATGGGATGCCGTAGACGTGCACGGGCCCGTGCGCGTCGGTCAGAGTGACAGGTGTGCCGACGGCCAGCGGATCGGTGAGCACGTGGATGCCGTCGCGCAGCAGCCGGGCCTGGAATCCGAGCCGGGCGGCGGAATCGTGGTTGCCGCTGGTGACGACGACCTGCGCGCCCGCGTCGCGGAGCGACACCAGGGTGTCGGTGAGGAGCGTGTAGCAGCCCGCGGCCGGGGCGGCCGAGTCGAAGACATCACCCGCGACGATGACGACGTCGACCGCCTGCGCACGCACCTGAGCCACCAGGGCCTCGAGCACGCCGTGCAGCGCATCGAGCGTGGAGTGGCCGTGAAACGACCGCCCGATGTGCCAGTCGGAGGTGTGCAGGATTCGCATGTTCCCACGGTAAGCGCGGCCCCCGACATCGCCGCGCAGGCCCTCCGCGCAGGGCACAGACCGCGCCTCAGGATGCGGCAGCCACCCGGGGAGCGTAACGGCCGGACTTCTCGGCGCGCGCGCGTGCCTTCGCCGCTTCCTCCTCGCGATTCTTCGGTGGGGCCACCGCGACGAGGTCATGCAGAAGGTGATGCGTGGCGTGCGCGATCTCGGCGACGGCCCGGTCGAAGGCCTCCTGATTCGCCTTCGACGGCTTGGTCGTTCCGGCGATCTTCCGCACGTACTGCAGGGCGGCGGCGTGAATCTCGCCGTCGTCAGCGGCGGGTTCGAAATTGTGGAGCGTGTGGATGTTGCGGCACATGCGACGAGGGTACGCCGCGGGTTCCCCGGCATCCAGTCGTCATCTGCGCGTCACGGGGCACGGCTACGGTCGAATCATGGTCGACACCGAGCTTCCCGCGGGCGATCCGCCGCCGTACACGTTCGAACACGCGGGCGCCACGATCACGGTCGAGGAGCAGGGCGATGGCCCGCGGACGTTCGTACTCGTGCACGGAATCGGCATGGGACGCAGCGTCTTCGACGATCTGGTGACCCACCTCCGTGCGCACGGACGGGTGATCGCGATCGATCAGCCGGGCTACGGCGAAGCACCCGAACCGGCGCGCACGCTCACGATGGAGCGCACCGCCGATCTGATTGCGGCATTCCTCTGCCAGAGAGGACTCGACCGCACGCGCGGGCGGGGCGAGGTGATCGTGATCGGCCATTCGATGGGGACGCAGGTCGCGGCAGAGCTCGCGGCGCGGCATCCGGAGCTCGTCGACAAAATCGTGCTCGCAGCCCCCACCGTGAACGTCCGGGAGCGCACCGCCCTGCGCCAGATACTGCGACTCGCGCAGGACCTGGCCATGGAGAGCCCGCGAGTGCTGGCCGCCGGAGCCCGCGAGTTCGTTCGTGCAGGCCCCCATCTCCGGCGCAAGATGCGGGCGATGCTCAGCCACCGCCCGGAAGACGCCTTTCCGCGCATCGTCGCGCCCGTGCTGGTGATGCGGGGGTCGCAGGACTATGTCTCACCGCGGGTCTGGTGCGCGATCGTCCTCGATCTGATCCCCCACGTCGAATACGCCGAGATCGAAGGCTGCGGTCACGAGACGATGATCCGCGACGCCGGACCTGCCGCCCGCCGCATCGTGGAATTCGTCACGCGTCCGGTCAGACCGCTGCGACCGGCAGGCTGACGCACGCCAAGTCAACTCCGAGCCGTCAGTGGTCGGTTGCGGATGCCGGAGCACCGGCATCCGATGCGCGCGTCGCCGCGGCATCCTGAGCCACTGCCCGCCCGATCAGCTGGCCGCCGCTCGTAAGCAGCGCCCGCCGCCACGGCAGCACTCCGTCGATCTCGATCTGGATCGACATCGACAGGATCGTTCGGATGATCACGATGACACCGAGGATGACGGCATCCTCGATCGACGGCTTCGAGGTGATCGTGCGAATGAGGTCAGCCGCCACCAGCACTTCGAGCCCCAGCAGGATCGCGGCCCCCAGAGTCGTGCGCACGACGGTGTACGCGGCTTGGCCGCCTGCCCCGCGGCTCAGCGCACGAGCGCCGAGTACGACGGCGATCACGAAGCCGACGATCATCGCGAGCGCGCCGATCGCCTCGAACCCGATGGCGACGGCGGTGAAGACCACTTCGATGTGCACGGCGCCAGTGTAGGCCGCCGCGCCCGCGTATCTACGCCGTATCGCGCTGCTGCAGGATGCCGCCGCGCTCGGGGTGCGCGGCGAACCACTCGGCCACGTACCAGCAGACGGGGCTCACCGCTCGATCACCGCTGGCCTCGAGCGCGGCGACGGCGCGCTCGACGATCTCGCCCGCATAGCCGTGCCCACGGAACGTGGGAATCGTGTACGCCCGCGTCATGGCCACCGTGCGTCCGTCGTCGCGGTAGTCGAGGACGGAGACGAGGTCATCGCCGTGGTGCAGCGTGTAGCGCGATGCAGCCGGCTCGTTCTCGAAGCGGAACTCAGTCACCCCGACAGGCTACGCCCGCTCAGCGACACCGGCTCCGCTGCCTCACCCCGTGACCGCCGCACGGTCGACCGTGAACGTCTGCGACCGGCCGTCGGGCGTGGTGACCGTGACGGATGCCTCCCCTTCACCGCCTGCGAACACTCGCAGCGACAGCCCGTCGAGGTAGTCGTAATCAGGGCGGTCGGCGCGCGCACCCCAGGGGATCACGGCTCCGCCGCGGACGTAGAGCGGAAGGGAATCGAACCCGTGCCGCTCTCGGCGCCATCCCCCGCCCGTGACGACCTCACCGGTCAGGAGCTGCGTCCAGGTGCCCTCCGGTAGATAGAACTCGACGTCGCCCGTCGCGGTGAAGACCGGCGCGACCAGGATGTCGCGTCCGAGCATGTACTGCCGGTCGAGGTATCCCACGGCGGGGTCGCCCGCGAATTCGAGCGCCATGGGGCGCATGATCGGCAGGCCCGTTCGCGTCGCGTCGAGGCCGGCCTGGTAGAGGTAGGGCATGAGCCGCATCTTCAGGTGCGTGAAGATGCGCGTGACCTCGACGGCCTCGTCGTCGAACTGCCACGGCACGCGGTAGGACTGGGAGCCGTGGAAGCGGCTGTGACTGCCCAGCAGCCCGAAGGCGGTCCAGCGCTTGAACACCGCGGCATCCGGGGTGCCCTCGAACCCGCCGATGTCGTGGCTCCAGTGCGCGAACCCGCTGAGCGCGAGCGAGAGGCCGCCGCGCAGCGTCTCTGCCATCGATGTGAAGGTCGAGGTGGAGTCGCCTCCCCAGTGCACCGGCATGGACTGGCCGCCCGCGGTCGCCGAGCGGGCGAACAGCACGGCGTCACCCTCGCCTCGCGCGTCGACGAGGACGTCGTGCACGGCCCTGTTGTAGAGCTGCGCATAGAGGTTGTGCATGCGCGCGGGGTCGGCGCCGTCGGCCCACACGACGTCGGTCGGGATCCGCTCGCCGAAGTCGGTCTTGAAGCAGTCCACGCCCTGATCGAGCAGCGCCCGCAGCTTCGACTGGAACCATGTCACGGCATCCGGGTTCGTGAAATCGACCAGGCCCATGCCCGCCTGCCAGAGATCCCACTGCCACACCGATCCATCGGGACGCCGGACGAGGAACCCTGCTTCCGCGGCCTCGGCGAACAGCGGAGAGCGCTGGCCGATGTAGGGGTTGATCCAGACGCAGACGCGCAGGTCTTTCGCATGCAGGCGCCCGAGCATGCCCTCGGGGTCGGGGAACACCCGCGGGTCCCACTCGAAGTCGCACCAGTTGAACTCGCGCATCCAGAAGCAGTCGAAGTGGAAGACCGAGACCGGCAGGTCACGACGTGCCATCTCGTCCACGAACGACGTCACGGTCTGTTCGTCGTAGTCGGTCGTGAACGATGTCGAGAGCCACAGACCGTACGACCACGCGGGCACGACCGGCGGGCGCCCCGTCAACGCCGTGTAACGCGCCAGCACGTCCGCCGGCGTGGGCCCCGCGATCACGAAGTACTCCAGCACTTCGCCGGGCACGGAGAACTGCACACGCTCGACAGTCTCCGAGCCGATCTCGAACGACACATGGCCCGGGTCGTTCACGAGCACGCCGTAACCGCGGCTGGAGAGGTAGAACGGCACGTTCTTGTATGCCTGCTCGCTGGACGTGCCGCCGTCGGCGTTCCAGATCTCCACGCTCTGACCGTTCTTCACGAGCGGGCCGAAGCGCTCGCCGAGCCCGTAGATCAGTTCGCCGACGCCGAGGTCGAGCTGCTCGTGCACGAACACGGTCTCGACGGGCACCCCGTTGTCGGCGCGCGCGTTGCCGACGATGCCCGTATCGACCGCCGCGCCGTCCGAAAGG
>JAHIOK010000250.1 GCA_018895315.1 Actinomycetota bacterium
AAGCCAGTTGCCCGTGCCGCGTTACGACGAGAGCGTGCGGATCGAGCCCGCCGCTCTCCAGCGAATCCATCAGCGCGAGCAGGTCGGCCGAGCGAATGCCGAGCGCTTCCGGGGCCGTGCGCACGCGATCGGACGGGCTCACAGTGCCTCCGCAATTGAAGTGTCACCGGTGCCGAAGCGGATCGTTCGACCCGCGGTCCCGTTATCGGCGAGGGTCGCGGCGATCACGGCGGCGACATCCGCTCGGCTCACCTCGCCGTTCCCGGAGGGATCGAGCGTGATGCGGCCTGTCGGCGGATCGAGGGTCAGTGTTCCCGGGGCCAGAACCGTCCACTCCAGGTCGGTGCTGCGCAGATGTTCGTCGGCGGCGAGCTTCGCGTCGGCGTAGGCGAAGAACGAATCGGTCTCGGGCACGCCGTGGTCCGGACGCGACCCCAGCCACGACACCATCACGTACCGCCGGACCCCGGCGGCATCCGCCGCATCCATCGATCGGATCGCAGCGTCGCGGTCGACGGCGTACGTACGCTCGGCGCTGCCGCCACCGGCCCCCGCCGACCACACCACGGCATCGTGACCACTGATCAGACCGGCGATCAAGGTCGTGTCGAGATGCTCGATGTCTGCAACGAGCGGCGTCGCTCCGGTCGCGGCGACCTCTTCTGCGTGATCGCTGTTGCGGATGACGGCGGTCACGTCGTCGCCTCGGCCTGTGAGCAGCGGTTCGAGCAGCAGCGCCACTTTGCCGTGTCCGCCGAAGATGAGGATGCGGGCCATGGAGGCTCCCTTCGTCGACCTTCAGGGTACGGCCGTCGAGGAGGTCGCAAAGCCGGGTTGACTCAGACCTCCACGGCGCCCCGGGCGTTGTAGACGACGACGTCGGCATCACCGTAGGCGCGGAACACGGCGACAGCCTCGTCGTGTCGGACACCGCGGGTGACGGTGATGCCACGTCGTTCGAACTGCTCGGCCCAGTCGGAGACGACCGGGCCCTCGTCGAAGCCGGTGAGTTCTTCGAGCAGTGGTCCCTCGCCCGCCACCACGAGCGAGCGAATGCCGCTCCACATCGTCGCGCCATAGCACATCACGCAGGGGCGCCAGTTGACGATGAGTTCGAGCCGAGCGCCCTCAGCGCCGAGATCCCACCGACCGAGTCGGCGCTGGGCAAGGCTGAGCGCGGTCACTTCGGCGTGCATCGCGCTGATGCCCGAACTCAGCACGACGTTCACGCCGACCGAGATCAGCGCACCGGTGTCGGCATCCACCACGATCGCGGCGAAGGGGCCGCCGTTGCCCTCACGCCAGTTGCGATCGGCGAGTGCGTTGACGAGATCCATCCGCTCTTCGCGGGAGGCGAGCGCTTCGGGAAGTGTCGGGAGCTCGGCAAGAAGCCACTCGGGGAGGGAAGCGGAGAAGTCAGTGGTCACGGTCATTGCGTCATCCTCTCGCGGCGGTGTTACCGGCATGTCACGAGCGCCTAGCGTGGAGGTATGACGACGCCCGCTCCCCCGGTCACACTCATCTCGCCGCGCCGCAGGCTGATCGTGCTCGCGGTGATCTGCGGAGTCTTCGCCGTGATGGGGGTGGTCACCGTGGCGTTGAGCCCCGAGACCACCCTGAACCTCATCGTCGGTGTCGGAGCGTTCGGCTTCTTCGGGGTCGGCGGGGGTATTGCTTTCGTCAGTCAGTGGCGCCGCAGCACGATCCTTCGCGCCGACGATGACGGCATCCGTGTCACCGGCATCGGTTGGGCGCCGTGGGACGACATCGACCGAATCGGTTCCACAAGCTCGATGCTCGGCATCCGACTGCGCCGCTACGACACCCTCCTGAAGGGAGCACCGGGCGTGCACACCCCCACCACACTGCGAGCAACGCGCGCGGCCAGCGGCGGCTGGGACCTCACCTGGACCTCGGATCTTCTCGACCGCACCCCGCAGCAGGCCGCGTCGGATCTGCTCGCGCGACGACCCTGACCTCGACGGCAGACGGCAGCATGCCGCGTGCATCGCGCCGCGGTGCGGTTCTACGCCTGCGCGCGCTCCGCACAGGCGACACAAAGGGCCGCCATCGGGCGCGCGCGTAAGCGATCGTGCGGAATGCCGCGCCCGCATGCCGCGCACACGCCATACGTTCCTGCCCCCAGTCGTTGCGTGGCCGCATCGATCTCGTCGAGTTCGCGCTGCTCGCCGACCTTGAGAGCTTCGACGAGCGCCCATTCTCCGGAGAGCGTCGAGCCCTCCGGGTCGTGCTCGTCGTCGGCCGTGCCGTCGCTGCGGGCGAGACGGATGTCGAGGGATCCTTCCTCGTGCACCTGCAGAGCAGCCTCGATCTCCGCACGCCGCTCAGCCA
>JAHIOK010000251.1 GCA_018895315.1 Actinomycetota bacterium
CAGTACACGCCGCACATGCCGTCGATGGACACGTCCTCGATGAGATCATCGGTGTCGACGTCGGAAGCGGGATCCGTGGGAGCGGGATCGGATGCCGGAAACGGGGTCTGGGAAACCATGGGCTACTGTCCTCCTTGAAGCGGCCGTGCCGACGTGACGTCGGTGCGAGCGAGCATAGTGGCATCGAGTGCCATTGAAAAGGGGTGATCCGGATCGCAGCTCCGACGACACCGCCGCGTACACGCGGCCGGGCTCCCTCGACATCGCACGAAGCGCTCTCGCGTGTCGGGCTCGACCTCATGATCGAACGGGGCTTCGCCGCGGTCACCGTGGATGACATCGCGGCCGCGGCCGGCATCGGACGTCGCACCTTCTTCCGGTATTTCCCGTCGAAGAACGACCTGCTCTGGGGCGACTTCGACGCACTGCTCGAGGTGTTCCGCAGCGACCTCGACGCGGCGCCCGAGTCGATGGGCATCGTGCAGGCGGTTCATGCCGGCGTTCGGCGTTTCAACGAACTGCCCGACACCGAGCGCGAACGGCACCGCCATCGCATGAGGCTGCTGCTGGAGGAGCCCGAACTCATCCAGCACTCGTCCGTGCGCTACGCCGCCTGGCGCGGTGTCATCGCGGAATTCGTCGCTCGGCGGGTCGGCGCCGTCGAAGAGTCGGTCGTGCCCCAGGCGGTGTCGTGGGCATGTCTGGGCATCTCGCTCTCGGCGTACCGCCAGTGGGTGCACGAAGTCGACGGCGATCTCCTGGCCGCGATCGACGAGTCCTTCCGCGGTCTTCGTGCGGTGTTCTCGGATGCGTCGTGGGAGGGCCCACCGCACGCGGAGGCGGACCGATGAGCGCGCGTCGTGTGGTCGTCGTGGGTGCCGGCGGTGCCGGCATCCCGCTCGCGTCGCGCCTTGCGCTCGCCGGGGTGGACGTCACCCTCGTCGAGGCAGGCTCATGCTTCGCGACGGATGCGGCGCGCGAAGCTGCCCTCGGGCCCGCGTGGACCGTGCGCGCCGCGATGCCGGGGAGCCGTCATGCATGGACCTACCCGGCCGAACTGCAGGACGGCCGGGCATGGTCGATCGCCCGCGGGCGCATTCTGGGGGGCAGCACCGCGGTCAACGGCGCGTATTTCCAGCGCCCGCATCCCGACGACTTCGCCCGGTGGGCCGAGGTCGCCGGGCCGGAGTGGTCGTACTCCGCCTGCCTCCCGGCGCTCCGCCGCCTCGAGCGGGACCTCGACTTCGGCGCGGATAGTGTGCACGGCACCGCCGGGCCTGTTCCGGTGCAGCGGGCCGACGGCAACGACGTGCTGACGCGTGGCTTCCTCGCGGCGTCGATCGCCGCGGGTGCCTCCGCCGAGGCGGACAAGAATGGAGGCGGTGAGAGCGGGGTGGGGCTGCTGCCGCGCAACGCGAGGGGAGCCCGTCGCGCAGACTCCTTGCGGTCGTATGCCGCGTTGCTGTCGGGGGTGCGCATCTGCGTCGACACGGATGTCGTGCAGGTGCGCAGCGAGCATGGTCGAGTGAGCGGCGTCGAGGTCGTCGCCGACCGCGGGCAGAAGTTTCTGCCCGCGGACGAGGTCGTGCTCTGCGCCGGGGCCATCGAGACGCCCCGTCTGCTGCGTGCATCGGGCATCGACGCGGGCGGCGCCGTGGGCGCCGGGCTGTCGGATCACGCTGCCGTCGGCATCGCATGGCTCCCCCGTGAGGGGATCACCCTGTCGGAACCCGTGGCCGGGTGGACTGCTGCCTGGAACGCTCCGGCGGGCGCGGTGGCCGATCGCGCCGTCGAGTACCTCTTCGCCGTGACGCCCACCGCGGCGATCGTGATGGGTGATCCCGACGCGGGCGGACCCCTCGATCTCCGTGTCACGCTGACCGCGCCGGCGACTCGCGGCCGGGTCTCCCCTCGCTCCGACCCGGTCGCCGTGCGGTACCGTCACCTCTCCGACGCAGGCGACCGGGAGGCTCTCCGTGAGGCGGTCCGTGTCGGTGCGCGCCTGCTGCGTTCCTCCGCCCTCGCCGATGTCGTCGGTTGGAGCTCGCTCGACGATGTCGATGTCGCCGACGACGCACGCCTCGACGCGTGGGTGACCGCGCAGCTCGGCACGGCCCTGCATGCGAGCAGCACGGCGCGGATGGGGGCCGCGGACGATCCCGGCGCCGTGGTGGACCCGCACGGACGGGTGTTCGGGATCGAGGGGTTGCGAGTGGCCGACACCTCGATCCTGCCCGTTGTCCCCTCGCGAGGGACGGCCCTTGTGGCGGTGATGCTCGGTGAACGCATCGC
>JAHIOK010000252.1 GCA_018895315.1 Actinomycetota bacterium
CAGCGCCACCACGGCGGCCGGCACGGCATGCCAGTCGAACGCGAGAGACGTGTCGGTCCAGTGCAGCACCCCCCGCTGGTGCAGCCACGCGAACAGGAGCTGACCACCCAGCCCGTCGTAGTTGCGCACCCGCGATCCGGTGATGGCGAACCGGAAGATGCGGTCGAAGATCACCGCGTACTGCACGAGCACCGCATGCTCGAGGGTCTCCGCCTCGACCCCATCGAGGTCGTCACCGCGCGCGCGCAGCCGCGCCGTGATCGCGACGCACTCCCGGAACGCCGTCAGGTCGCACCGCAGCTCCTCGAGCGAATACAGGAAGTACGGCATCCGCTGCTTGATCATGAACGGATCGAACGGCAGGTCGCCGCGCATGTGCGTGCGGTCGTGGATGAGGTCCCACATCACGAAGGTCTGCTCGGTGAGCGACTGGTCATCGAGCATCCGCGCGGCGTCGGCCGGCAGATCGAGCTTCGTGATCGCGGATGCCGCGGCCACCACGCGCCGGTAGCGTGCGGCTTCTCGGTCCTGGAAGATGGCGCCCCACGTGAACGTCGGGATGTCGCGCATCGCGACGGTCTCAGGGAAGAGTACGGCGGAGTTCGTGTCGTATCCGGGGGTGAAATCCACCAGGCGCAGCGAGACGAACAGCCGGTTGGGGTATTCGCTCTCGAGCCTCCCGATGAACTCCGGCCAGATCACCTCGACGATGAGCGCCTCGACGAAGCGGTTCGACGATCCGTTCTGCGTATACATCGGAAAGACGACGAGGTGCCGTATTCCGTCGACCCGATGCTGCTGCGGCTGGAACGCCATCAGCGAGTCGTAGAAATCGGGCACGCCGAAGCCGTCATCGACCCACCGCTGGAAGTCGTGTGCGCTCGCGGCAAGGTATTCCGCATCGTGCGGGAAGCGCGGCGCGAGGGAGCTGATGGCGGTGATGATGGCTTCGACGTAGGCGCGCGCGTCGGAATGCTCGGATGCCTCGGGCACCGACCCGTCCTGGGCCTGGACGCTCTGCAGAGCGATCGCCGCGTCCTTGAGGGAGTGCCACTCGGCGGTGTGCTCCACGCCGCGAGCGTCCTCGACGACCTCGGGTTCGCCGACGACGGTCTGGATCTCACCGAGGGCGTAGGTCTGACTGAGGGACATGGAAACCTCCGATCTGCGGGACTTCTGGGGTTCGGGATGCCACGAGGCGTGGCCTTCTGTGAATTCTACGGGATTCTTTCCTGTACATGTATTGCGTCGCGGTAAACATTCCTGTCGAGGTGTGGGCGCTGGTACTCTCCGGACATGCCTGCCGATGCCGACCACCCCGACGACGCGAGCGCCCATTCCGGGGGCGGGCTCGATGACGCGACTGACGCGAAGATCGTCACGGCGGTGTCTCTGGATGCGCGGGCCACGCTCGCGCAGATCTCGCAGGCCGTCGGACTCTCGGTCTCGGCCGTGCAGACGCGGCTGCGCCGACTCGAGGCGCGGGGTGTCATCACGGGCTACCGCGCCCTGCTGAACGCCGAGGCGGTGGGCAAGTCGCTGTCGGCGTTCATCGAGATCACCCCGCTCGATCCGTCGCAGCCCGACAACGCCCCCGAGCTGCTCGCGCACCTCGCCGCGATCGAGGCGTGCCACTCGATCGCAGGCGACGCGAGCTACATCCTGTTCGTGCGGGTCGCGACACCGCGCGATCTCGAAGGGCTAATCCGCGACATCCGCCTGGCTGCCTCGGTGAGCACTCGCACGACCGTCGTCCTGCAGACCTTCTACGAGAACCGTCCGATCGCCCTCGACTGAGCCCCCGCCCCGCAGCTCCCCGAGACCACATTCCGCGCGCGAAACCACCTCGGTTGGTAGCCACAGTGTGTGGATTCGTCGATGCGGTGTGGATTCGCGAACCCGCGATCCTCAGGTCTTGGCCGTGCGATGCTCGGCGAGCGCGGGAATGACCGTCTCTCCGTAGACCCGCATGGTCTCTTCCTTGTTGTCGTGCTGGAGGTAGCCGGCGAACTG
>JAHIOK010000253.1 GCA_018895315.1 Actinomycetota bacterium
CGCCACGGCCTGCGACGTCATGCGCAGTGCACTGCCGGCGACAGCGGCCAACACTCCAGCGGCGGTCGCGGCCCCAGCCCACACGAAGAACGTGCGGCGTCCGGCGTCCCGTGGCGCGTTGCCCTGAGATACGGGGCGGTCGGCGGAAAGAGGAGAGACGGCGTGGCTCGAGGCGCTGGCGCGTCGGAGGATGCGCAGCAGGAGGACCAGGGCGACGGCGGACGCGCCACCCGCGACCGCGGAGGGCAGCCAGGAGATGAGCGATGCGTTCGCGCGGGTCATCGAGACGACGACCCCGATGACGCCGAAGGCCAGGAAGACGATCCGGCCCCAGGGTGGCCGGCGGGCTTCGAGCCACCCCGCGACGGCGGCGAGCGCCAGCAGAGCGATCGCGATTCCGGTGAGGAGCGCCGCTTTGTCGTTCGTGCCGAATAGTGCGATGGCGGTGTCTTTGGCCCACGCGGGTGCGGCATCGATGAGCGCACCGCCGACGACGGCGAAGGGACTGGATGCGGGGGCGATCAGGCCTGCGGCGAGTTCACCGAGTCCGGCGCCGAGTGCCACAGCGGCCACGCCCGCAAAAGCCGCGGCGAGCGGGGAAGGACTCGTCTTCGGCGTGTCACGGGTCACGAGTGCGAGCATACGTCCGGCAGCGGACGGTGGGATCGGCGTGGGCGGAAATCGTCGCAAACGCCTATCGATTGCCAGGAAACATCCTGGCAACATGCTCAGCACTAGGCTCTCACCATGGCTGACCTGTTCGACGGTTACGGCTCCACACTTGCGCCGCGGAAGACCTCAACGGGCCTGCCCGCGTTCGATGAGATGTTCGGGCATCCGGCTCATCCGGGTGCGCCCGTCGAGTCGAGACAGGCCTATCGCGAGCTCTATCAGGCACTCGCCCGCATGACGCAGGACGAACTGCGCGGACGCACCGAGTCGCTCGCCGATTCCTACCTTGCCCAGGGCGTCACCTTCGACTTCGCCGGCGAAGAACGACCCTTCCCGCTCGATGCGGTGCCGCGCATCATCGACTTCGACGAATGGTCGCACGTCGAGAAGGGCATCAAGCAGCGTGTCCGCGCCCTCGAAGCCTTCCTCGATGACACCTACGGCAGGCAGAACTGCGTGCGCGATGGTGTCATCCCGGCGCAGCTGATCGCCTCTTCGCAGTACTTCTACCGCCAAGCGGCCGGCATCCACAGCGCCAACGGCGTGCGCATCCAGGTCTCCGGAATCGACCTCATCCGTGACGAGCACGGCCAGATGCGGGTGCTCGAAGACAACGTGCGCGTGCCGTCCGGCGTCAGCTACGTCATCTCCAATCGCAGGGTGATGGCGCAGACCCTGCCCGAGCTGTTCGTCTCGATGCAGGTGCGTCCGGTCGGCGATTATCCGAACAAGTTGCTGGCGGCCCTCCGTGCCTCGGCGCCGTCGGGCATCGACGACCCGAACGTCGTTGTGCTGACCCCCGGCGTCTACAACTCGGCCTACTTCGAGCACACGCTGCTCGCGCGCCTGATGGGCCTCGAGCTCGTCGAAGGCCGCGATCTGCTCTGCATCGGCGGCAAGGTCTTCATGCGCACGACCCGCGGCCCCCGACGGGTCGACGTGATCTATCGTCGCGTCGACGACGACTTCCTCGATCCGCTGCAGTTCCGCGCCGACTCGATGCTCGGGGCCCCCGGCCTCATGCTCGCCGCGCGTCTCGGCAACGTCACGATCGCGAATGCGGTGGGCAACGGCGTCGCGGACGACAAGCTGCTGTACACCTACACGCCCGACCTCATCCGCTACTACCTGTCGGAGGAGCCCATCCTGCCGATCGTCGACACGTGGCGGCTCGAAGACCCGGGCGCTCTCGAAGAGGTGCTCGACCGGCTGCCCGAACTCGTGGTCAAGCCCGTCGACGGCTCGGGCGGCAAGGGACTCGTCGTCGGCCCCGACGCCTCGCCCTCCGAACTCGAGAAGCTCCGCAAACGACTGCTCGCCGATCCACGAGGCTGGATCGCGCAGCCCGTCGTGATGCTCTCCACGATCCCGACCCTGGTCGAAGACGGGGTGCGCCCCCGCCACGCCGACCTGCGGCCGTTCGCGGTCAACGATGGCGACGACATCTGGGTGTTGCCCGGTGGATTGACCCGCGTGGCACTTCCCGAGGGCGAACTCGTCGTCAACTCCAGCCAGGGTGGCGGGTCGAAAGACACCTGGGTGGTCGGCGGATCCGCGCCGTCGCACGTCGAGTACGGCCAGGGGTACGGGCTCGCCGGCCTCGTCGCCGACCAGGCATCGACCATCACGGCGGCGATCCCGATCATCTACAACGACACCTCCACCGACGCACAGCCGGAAGTGACGCATTCGCCGCAGGATCGGCCCCGATCGCGTGTCGAGCAGCAGGAGCAACAGCAGCAGCAGGCAGAGGATGGTGCGTCGTGCTGAGCCGCATCGCGGAATCGCTGTTCTGGATCGGGCGTTACATCGAGCGCAGTGACGGAACCGCGCGCATCCTCGATGTGCACCTGCAGCTCCTCCTCGAAGATCCCTGGATCGACGAAGACACCGCCTGCCGATCGCTGCTGGCGGTCATGGGAACCTCGGCTCCCGAGGACGTCGACAAGGTGACGCGTGAAGACGTGCTCGCCCGTCTCGCCGTCGACCGGATGAACCCGGCGAGCATCGCCTACTCACTGACCGCGGCCCGTGAGAACGCCCGGCGTGCGCGCGAGATCGTCTCGACCGAGCTGTGGGAGTGCCTGAACACCACCAACGCGCGCATGCCCCGCCGGCTGCAGACCGACAAGGTGCACGACTTCTTCAAGTGGACGCGCGAGCGCGCCGCGCTCAGCGTCGGCATCGTCGACTCCTCCACGAGTCGCGACGAGGCGTGGCAGTTCTTCACCCTCGGTCGCAGCATCGAGCGCACCGACATGACGGCGCGTTTGCTCGCGACGCGGTCGTTGACCGAGGCATCCGGTCCTTCCTGGACGACGATCCTGCGTTCGTGCGGCGCATACGAGGCGTACGTGCGCACCTACCGCGGTATGCCGAGTGCGCGCAATGCGGCCGAGTTCCTGCTGCTCGACCGACTCTTCCCGCGGTCGATCATCTACTCGATCCAGCGCGCCGAGGAGTGCATGAGCGCGATCGATCCCCGCGAAGACCGCGTGGGCCACTCCAACCAGGTGCTGCGGGCGCTGGGACGCATCCGCAACGACCTCGAGTACCGCCCGATCAGCGAAATACTGAGCGAACTGCCTCGGCACATGGATCGTGTGCAGCGGGTCAGCCGTGAGGCATCCGAAGCCATCAAATCGAGATTCTTCCCGACGCAAGCCGAGCCAAGCTGGATCGGAGAGACCTCATGAAGCGCCTACGCATCGAGCACGCCACCGGATTCAGCTATCACGGTGAGGTCGCGGCGTCCTACAACGAAGCGCGGATGCTGCCGGGCACGACCGATAGCCAGTTCGTGCTGAGCTCGTCGCTCGACATCGACCCGGGCACGCCGGTCAACACCTACGTCGACTACTTCGGAACGCGGGTGAGCGCGTTCGACGTGCTTTCGCCGCACGCTGCCCTGAATATCACGGCGCGTTCGCTGGTCGAGGTGCGTCCACGGCCGGTGGAGCACTCCGGCATCAGTTGGGAACGCCTCGGCACGGAGTCGGGGCGCGTCATCGAGACCGTCGAGCAGATGTCGCAGACGGCGCGCACTCGTCCGCACGACGAAGTGGTCGAAATTGCCCAGTCGATCGCAGGACGCCACGACGACCCGAGCCGCGCCGCGCACGACATCGTGATGACGATCGGAGATGCCGTGGAGTACATGCACGGCGTCACCGGCGTGCACTCCACCGCCTCCGAGGCGTGGGAGGCGCGCAAGGGCGTCTGTCAGGACATCGCGCACATCGCGATCGGGGCACTGCGCTCTGTCGGCATCCCGGCGCGCTACGTCTCCGGATACCTTCACCCCAAGCCGAACGCCGACGTCGGCCAGGCCGTCACGGGCGAGTCCCATGCGTGGGTCGAGTGGTTCGGCGGTGAGTGGCAGGGGTTCGACCCCACCAACAACATCGAGATCGGCGACCGCCACGTGCTGGTCGGGCGTGGCCGTGACTACAACGACGTGCCGCCCCTCCGCGGGGTCTACGCGGGCCCGTTCAAGTCGCAGCTGTTCGTGAAGGTGACGATCACCCGCGAGACCTAGCGCGCTGGGCGTTCACCCGGAGTGGGGTTCGGCGTCGGGGTGTGATCTGTCCCGGGATGCCGGGACCCCGGTGGGGCGGGAATTGCACGCCCCACGGGGGAGAGGGTGTCCCGGGATCGATCGGTCCCGTGGCGGGTGAGCCCGCGTGGGCGGCGGATGGCCGAGCTCGAAATGACGCAGATTTTCAGGTATGTGTATAGTCGGAAATGTAATTCCGGGTATGCATGTCTGGGGGAGTCGCGATGTCGGTGCGGATGAGTCTGCTCACCATCCTCGATCAGGGTCCCTCGTACGGCTATCGGCTGCGCACCGAGTTCGAGCGCCGCACCGGGTCGACATGGCCGCTGAACGTCGGCCAGATCTACAACACCCTGGAACGCCTCGAGCGCGACGGGCTGGTCGCCCGCGGGAGCACAGACGAGCACGGGCATGTCTTCTACGACATCACGGATGCCGGATCCGCCGAGGTCCGTGCCTGGCTCCGGTCGCCCATGGAGCGCTCGCAGGGAGCTCGCGACGAGCTGGCGATGAAGATCGCGATTGCGGCGACGATGCCGGGCGTCGAGGCATCCGATGTCCTTCAGTCGCAGCGGACGGCATCGCTGCACCACCTGCAGGAACTCCGCCGCGCGACCTACGCCGGAGCCGACAGGGACGGTGCCGAAGAGCTCGCCTGGTCGCTGGTCGTCGACGCGATGATCTTCCAGGTCGAGGCGGAGGTGCGCTGGCTCGACCACACCGAGCAGCTGCTCGCGGAGCGGGCCGTGCATGACATCGAGGTCGACCGTGAAGTGACCAAGCCCAAGCGCGGCCGACCCGCGAAGGTTCCTGTCGGCTGAACGGCGCTCGTCCCGCTGCAGATCGGGAGGAGATTGGCGTATCGGAGGGCTCCGTCGAGCCGAGGCATCCTCCGGTCATGCAATCTCCTCCCGTGCGGGAGAGGAGCCCCGCCTCGTCAGTCGGTGAGGCGCCTCGCCCGGATAGCCATGAACTGCCGGCCGGGCAACTCGACGCGCACGGTGGCACGGTGGATGCCGGGCACGGGCTCGACGGTCATGTTCCAGGTGTCGATCACATCGAGGGCCCATTCGCCATCGGGCAGCACGACGTTGCGGAAGCGCGGGCGGTTGAAGCCGAAGTATCCGATGCGTTCGGTGTCGGAGCCACCCCAGGGGAGGTCCCAGTCCGACGGCAGCGGATCCCATACGCCGCATGGCGCCTCGGACTGCAACTGCTCCAGGAACGCGATGCGTGCGGGCGACGTGCCGTGCAGCGCCCCGCCCTTCGACCACCAGAGGATCTCGTCATCCCGCAGGTAGGTCTCGCCGTGGCCGACGTAGCCGCCACGGACGGCGCCCTCCCAGAATCGGCGCACCATCTCCTCGCCGGTGATGTTTCCCCAGCCCTGGTCGATGTCGCCCTCGTAGGCGCACTCGTCGATGACGACCGGCTTTCCCCAGCGCTCGCGCCACTCGTCGGTGTTCTCGGCTGTGCGGTAGACATCGACCCGCTGGATGCTCACGTGCGTGATCCAGGGGCGCGAGTAGTCGTAGAAGGGCCGGCAGTTGTGGATCGAGTTGAGGTGGCCGACCGGATCCTCTTCTCCGACGATCGCCGCGAGTCGCTCCCAGTCCGACTCTTCCTTCGACCACAGCAGGTCGTACTCGTTGGCCATCGACCACCACACGTTCGCGAACGCGGAGAGGCGGCGGACGACGTAGCGCACGTAGCGGTCGTCGACGGCGGGTCCGAGGTCGGCAAACCCCCAGCGGTCATACGCGTGGAACAGGATGAGGTCTGCCTCGATGCCGAGGGCTCCCAGCTGAGCGATCCGCTGCTCGAGGCGCTGGAAGTGCGCCACGTCGAAACGCTCGAGATCGAAGCCGTCCGCGAGCGACCCGGGGAAGGGGAAATCGACCGGCTCGTTCGCGTTATAGAGGTAGGACTTCGGGAAGACACACATCCGCATCTTGGTGAAGGGTGCCTCGGCGAGTGTCGCGAGGGTCTGCTCCTGCAACTCCTCGCTCTGGTGCGTCCACGCGTACGCAGTGGTGCCGAGCGGCCGGTGGCGCGTGCCGTCGGCGTGCCGGAAGTGGAATCCGTCGACCCGCACGGGGCCGTGAGCGCCCTCGCGGGGGGCGATGACGCTCACGCTGCCGGTGAGACCGTCGAGCGAGCGTGCTGTCGAGCGGGTCGTGAAGGTCCATTCGCCGTCGAGGTCGGCGAGCGCACGGATGCGGTAGACCCCGCCTCCGTCGTAGAAACCGCCGACCCGCAACTCCGACCCGTTGCGTGTGAACACGGCCTCGAGTTCGACGTCGACGAACGGGTTGCCGTGCGAGGGGCCGTCGATGCGCAGCTCGACGACGTCCCATCGGGGCGTCGGCGCGGGGAGGGTCACGGTCGCAGAACCAGGCGTGACCTCGGGCCCCTCGTAGTGCGGATCGGCGGCGGTCGCAGCCGCGTAGATGCGGGCCTGGCCTGTTCCTTCGCCGACCGCGGCCAACGCATCCCAGAGTCGCTGCCGAGCATCGGCGTCTTCGAGGGCGGGAACGAGCCCCACGAGTTGGCCGAGCCGCACCCCGCGGTACTGCGCGGCCATCGGCGAGGCGGCGATGCCGGGCAGGAAGGTCTCGAGCACCGCGCGGCCGGCGGGGCTGTCGAGGGTGTCTCCGAACGTGGAGGCGCGATCGAACATCGGGGGTTCCTCTCGGGGTCAATCCATGGTTGCTGCGCGGATGGCGTCGCCGACCTGGGCGACGACGGGCTGCGGCACGAACATCAGTGCCGACTCGACCACCCGGTTCGGTCCCCATAGTGTCTCCGTGCGCACCTTTTCGGCGCGGTCGGGGTCGAAGGTCGCGATCGTGTCGAGCATCGCACGATAGGCGCGTGGGTCATCGACGACGTCGGCGAGGGATGCGGCGAGCCCGTCGAGCGCCGGACGCTCACGCACTGCGGGCGCGGGGAAACGCCACTCGTGCGTGCCCGCCCCCACCTCGAACGCCGCTGTGCCGAGCAGGTCGACCTCGGCGGTCGTGTTGGCGGGGATGACGGCCGTCACGACGATCTCGTCGTACTCGCGGTGCCACGCGACGGATGCCTCGCCGTAGGGAGTGCGGTGACGCGCCGAGGCATGCGTGAACGAGGAGAGCGGGCGCGGGGCGATCCGCAGTCGGCGATATCCCGGCTCGGCGGAGGCGAGACCGGCGACGACGCGATGCAGCCAGTCCGCGACCGCACCCAGGGCGTAGTGGTTGAACGAAGTCATCTCGCCCGGGTTCACCGATCCGTCGGCAAGGAGGCTGTCCCAGCGTTCCCACACCGTTGTCGCGCCCATCGTGACGGGATACAGCCAGGAGGGGCACTCGGTCTGCAGGAGCAGCCTCTCGGCGGCATCCTGATGTCCACCCGCGGTGAGGGCGTCGGTCACGAGCGGTGTGCCGACGAATCCTGTCGCGATGCGGTATCCGCCTTCGCGAACGACCGCGGCGAGTCGATCGGCGAGCGCCTGCCGCAGCGCCGGGTCGCGCGCGAGATCAAACTCGAGGGCGAGGGCGTATGCAGTGGGCGCGTCGCTCATCATGCGCCCGGCCGGAGTCACGTACTCGGCGACGAAGGCGGCGCGACTGCGCTCGGCGAGTGCTGCGTAGCGCGCGGCATCCGCGTCATCGCCGAGCAGCACGGCGGCATCGCCGACCAGCCGCAGTGACTTCGCGAGGTAGGCGGTCGCGACGATGTCGCCGTCGACCTTGGCGTTGCCCGGCTTGTCGGGCGGGGCGGCGGGGTCGAGCCAGTCCCCGAGTTGCATCATTCCTGCCCAGAGCCCCGAGTCGCCCGCCTGGGTGAGGACGAAGTCCACCCAGTCGCGCATGC
>JAHIOK010000254.1 GCA_018895315.1 Actinomycetota bacterium
ACAGCGCGAGCCCCAGCCCGAGCCCGATGGTGTTGTCGGTGTCGCCGAACCGCTGGAAGGGCGCGAACATGTCGTCGCGGTGCTCGGGCGAGACCCCGATGCCATGGTCGATCACCCGTATTTCTGCGATGCCGGCGAGACGGCTCGTGGTCACACGGATGCGGGTGCCCTCCGGCGCGTAGCGGTGCGCATTCGCCAGGACGTTCACGAGTACCCGCTGCAGCAGCACCGGGTCGGCGCGCAGCAGGGGCAGGTCGGGATCGAGGTCGAGTGCGGCCTCGGCCGGCCCCAACCCCAGTTCGTCGAGCGCCGCGAGAATCTGGCCGGCGGCATCCACCGGTTCCAGCGATACCGCGAGCACTCCTGCCTGCACGCGGCTGACATCCAGCAGATCGGTGACGAGCCGGCTGAGGGTCGCGAGGCTCTCGTCGGCGGTCTCGAGCAGTTCGCCGCGGTCTTCGGCGGAGAGGGCGGAGCCCGCGGCCCGCAACCCGCCCACGGCGGCGACGGCCGACGCCAGCGGACGGCGCAGGTCGTGGCTCACGGCGGAGAGCAGGGCGCTGCGCACCTGATCGGTCTCGGCGAGCACCCCGGCCTCGCGCGCGGTCTCGGTGAGATCAGTGCGTTCGAGGGCGGCGGCGAGCTGCGCGAGGATGACGTCGAGGAGGCGCCGCTCCGAGGCATCCAGCTCTCCGCCGTGCAGTTCGAGGGTTGCTCGCGGCGGGTGGTCCACCCCGACCGGAAGGGTGATCACGCGGTCGTCAGGCACGGGTTCGCCGTCGGTGGCGAGCACGACGCCATCGGCGCCGAGGAGGCGCACCCCCGTCATCCCGAACGCTTCACGGGTGCGACTGACCAGCGCGGGCAGAGCGCTCTCGCCGCGCAGCACGCTGCCGGAGACGGTGGCGATGAGTTCAGACTCCGCGGCCGCGCGCCGGGCGAGGCGCGTGCGGCGTGCGGCCTGGTCGACGATCCAACTCACCAGGATGGCGATCACGACGTAGAGCACAAGCGCCAGGGCATGCATGGGATCGGCGATCGTGACGGTGAACAGCGGTGCCACGAAGAGGAAATCGAGGGTGAGGCCGGAGAGCACGGCCGCGAACAACGCGGGCCAGATGCCGCCGACGAGCGCGACGATAACGACCAGCAATTGGAAGAAGAGCACGTCGCTCGTGATCGACTCCTCGCCACGGACCGCCCACAGGAGCCACGACAGCAGCGGACCGCCGACGAGCGCGACGACGAAGCCGAGCACGCGGCGGGTGACACTCAGCGCGCCGCCTGTCAGCCGGGGGAGTGCGCGGTGGCCTCCGGCGGCGGCATGCGTGACGATGTGCACGTCGATGTCGCCCGACTCGCGGACGACGGTGGCGCCGATCCCCGGACCGCTGACTGCGGCGGAGAACCGGCTGCGACGACTGACCCCGATCACGAGCTGCGTCGCATTGACGCTGCGGGCGAACTCGACGAGGGCGCGCGGCACATCGTCGCCGACGACCTGATGGTACGAACCACCGAGCGATTCCACGAGGGCGCGCTGCGTGGCCAGCATTCCGGGGGCGGTCGAACGCAGACCGTCTTGACTCGAGACGTGCACGGCCAGCAGCTCGCCGCCGGCCGACCGAGCTGCGATGCGCGCGCCGCGCCGCAGCAGGGTGTCACCCTCGGCGCCGCCGGTGAGGGCTACGACCACGCGTTCGCGGGCATGCCAGGTGCCCTCGATGCCGTGCTCGGCCCGGTAGGTCTTCAGGGCGCTGTCGACTTCGTCGGCCAGCCAGAGCAGCGCGAGCTCGCGGAGCGCCGTGAGGTTGCCCAGGCGGAAGTAGTTCGACAGTGCGGCGTCGATCCGTTCGGCCGGGTACACCAGCCCAGCCGCCAGGCGGTCGCGCAGCGACTGCGGCGCGAGGTCGACGACCTCGATCTGATCGGCCGCGCGCACCACGGCATCCGGCACCGTCTCGCGTTGGGTGATGCCGGTGATCTGCTCGACGACGTCGTTCAGAGTCTCGATGTGCTGCACGTTGACGGTCGTGATCACGTCGATACCCGCATCCCGCAGCACCTCGACGTCCTGCCAGCGTTTCTCGTTGCGCGACCCCGGCGCGTTGGTGTGGGCGAGCTCGTCGACCAGCGCGATCTGGGGCGCTCGCGCGAGCACGGCGTCGAGATCCATCTCGGTCAGCTCGACTCCGCGGTGCCCCACGAGCCGCCGCGGCACCTCCGGAAGCCCGGTGGTCTGAGCCTGCGTCGCTTTGCGCCCGTGCGTCTCGACGATCGCGATGACGACGTCGCGCCCGTCATCGCGCAGGCGCCGACCCTCTTCGAGCATCTCGTAGGTCTTTCCCACGCCCGGCGCGGCGCCGAGCAGCACCCGCAGTCGCCCCCGCTTCATGACGTGCCTTCCCGCTTCGCGCCGCCGCCGAGCATCGCTCGGCTACCGCTTCAGCGCGTCGAGCGCCACGTTCAGCGCGAGCACGTTGACCCGGGGGTTGCCGAGGAATCCGAGGTCTCGTGACTGAATCTTAGACTCCACGAGCGCGCGCACCTCGTCGGCCGGGATGCCCCGGGCCGCGGCCACCCGGTCGACCTGCAAGAGGGCGTAGGCCGGGCTGATGTCGGGGTCGAGGCCGGATGCCGATGTCGTCAGGGCGTCTGCGGGCACGGCCGCTGGGTCGACCTTCTCGAAAGCCGCGATGGCCGCACGGCGCTCCTCGATCGAGGTGATGAGGTCGGGGTTCTCGGGTCCCAGGTTGCTGCCGCCGGACGAGCTCGCGTCGTACCCCGTTCCCGCCGCCGAGGGACGGGACTGGAAGTACTGCGGCAGCGGGTTGCCATCGGCATCCGTGAAGGACTGGCCGATGAGCGTCGATCCGACGACCATTCCGGAGGCATCGCGGGCGATCGACCCGTTCGCCTGCGCGGGCAGTGCGAGCTGGCCGATGCCGGTGATGAGGAACGTGTAGCCGAGGCCGAGCACGACCGTGAAGACGAGCATCGCGCGGAAGGCGACGCCGGTGGTGCGCAAGCTGGTGCGTGCGATGGACATGGTGTTCTCCTTGCGACCCGGCTCAGAAGCCCGGGATGAGGGTGACGACGAGGTCGATGAGCTTGATGCCGATGAACGGAGCGATGACTCCGCCGAGGCCGTAGATCAGCAGATTGCGGCTGAGGATCTGCGGGGCACTCGCCGGGCGGTACTTCACTCCGCGCAGGGCGAGCGGGATCAGCACCACGATGACGATCGCGTTGAAGATGATCGCGCTCGTCACCGCCGAGGCCGGCGAGTGCAGCTGCATGATGTTCAGTGCCGCGAGGCCGGGGAAGACCGCCATGAACATCGCAGGGATGATCGCGAAGTATTTGGCGATGTCGTTGGCGAGCGAGAACGTGGTCAGCGCACCGCGGGTGATCAGCAGCTGCTTGCCGATGCGCACGATGTCGATGAGCTTCGTCGGGTCGCTGTCGAGGTCGACCATGTTGCCGGCCTCCTTCGCGGCCGACGTGCCCGTGTTCATCGCGACGCCGACGTCGGCCTGCGCGAGCGCCGGGGCGTCGTTCGTGCCATCGCCCGTCATCGCGACGAGGTTGCCGCCTTCCTGCTCACGCGTGATCAGCGCGAGCTTGTCTTCGGGAGTCGCCTCGGCGAGGTAGTCATCGACCCCGGCCTCGGCCGCGATCGCCTTGGCCGTGAGCGGGTTGTCGCCGGTGATCATGATCGTGCGGATGCCCATCGACCGCAGCTCGGAGAACCGTTCGCGCAGGCCTTCCTTCACGACGTCCTTGAGGTGGATGACGCCGAGCACCCGGCCGTCGCCGCCCGCCGACATCGTGGCGACGACCAGAGGCGTTCCGCCGCTCTGGGCGATCGCATTCGTTTCGGTCGTGAGCTGAGCCCGCGTGGGGGAGTCGAGGGCGACTCCCGATGCCTCGAGCCACGCGCTCACCGCGGACCCGGCGCCCTTGCGCACCTGGGTGCCGTCGGGCAGATCGAGGCCGCTCATACGGGTCTGCGCCGTGAAGGGCACGAAGACCGCCCCGGGAATGCTCTCGGGGACGACTCCTCGGGATGCCGCCAGCTCGACGATCGACGTGCCCTCGGGGGTGGGGTCCGCGAGCGACGAGAGCGCGGCCGCGCGGGTGAGTTCGTCGTCGCCGACGCCGTCCATCCGTACGAAGGCGGTGGCGCGGCGGTTGCCGTAGGTGATGGTGCCTGTCTTATCGAGCAGCAGGGTCGTGACATCTCCCGCGGCCTCGACTGCGCGGCCCGACATCGCGAGCACGTTGCGCTGCACGAGGCGGTCCATCCCGGCGATGCCGATCGCCGAGAGGAGCGCACCGATCGTGGTGGGGATGAGGCAGACCAGCAGGGCGATCAGCACGGGCACGCTCACGGGGGACGCGGCGAACGACGCGATCGGATTGAGCGTGAGCACGACCACCACGAAGACGATCGACAGACTCGCGAGCAGGATATTGAGCGCGTCGAGGAGGGCGAGGTGGGCGTACTCGCCCTGCCG
>JAHIOK010000255.1 GCA_018895315.1 Actinomycetota bacterium
GGGCGACGCCGTTCGCGACGTCGCGTGCGAGATCGAGGATCAGCGAAGTGGGGATGTCGCCGGGCGCAAGGTCGAGCTCCTCGCGGAGGGCATCCACCCAGGCGTCCAGGGCTTCGGGGGGAAAGTGCGAACTCATGATTGCTCCTCGGCGCGTCGGGCTCTGTCGAGATCCTCCCACGTGTCGATGTCGGCGGTGAGGGGGTGGACTTCGTCGGGATCGGCGACCACGGCGATCGCGAGATCGGCGAGCAGGGCGCGCACGGATGCGTCGCGCCCGGAGTCGGGCAGTGACAGCGCACCACGCCGCAGCGGTGCGGTGCGGTAGATGCCGATCAGCCATTGCGGGCGCGAAGAGGCATCGCCGAGGCACAAGCCGTCGGTGTCGGGGGGAAGGAGCACGATGTCTTTCACCAGTCGCTGTACGGCGACATCGACGCGAGGGAGGTCGCATGCCAGCAGGAGCATCCAGTCGGGCCCGTGATCCGCCCCCGGTGTCCCGATGGCGCGGGCGTGGGGCGGGTGGAGAGCGTCGATTCCCTCGGGGACTTCGAGGCTATCGAGGGCATCCAGAGCGGCGATCACGGCCGCTGCGGGGCCGGCGAATGGAGGGTTTTCGCGGGCCCAGGTGAGGCCGGTGCCGAGCTCGGATGACCACAGCTCTGCCTCCGAGCCGATGACGACGATCGGGTGGCATCCCGCGTCTCGAGCAGCGGCAACAGCGCGAGAAAGCAGCGTGCGGCCACCGACGTCGAAGAGCGGCTTCGTCGCGCCACCGACCCGTGAGGCGCGACCTCCCGCGAGCAGGATCGCCCCGACGGTGTGCTCGTCGTGCGCGGGGTTCACGCCTCGCCCGGCCGCGCCCACGCGCCGGATTTTCCCCCGGTCTTGGCGACGATGCGCACTGCTTCGATCGAGGTGGTTTTGTCGATGCCCTTCACCATGTCGACCACGGCGAGAGCGGCGACCGATACTGCGGTGAGGGCTTCCATCTCGACGCCTGTGCGATCGGCCGTGCGGACCGTCGCTTCGATGCGGACGCCATCGTCGTCGATCCACAAGTCGACCGACGCGCCGTGGACACCGATCACATGGGCGAGCGGCAGCAGTTCGGGGGTGCGTTTTGCTGCCTGGATGCCGGCGATCCGGGCGACCGCAAGCACATCGCCCTTCGGCACCGCGCCGTCGCGAAGCGCCGCGATGACGTGGGGCGCGCACCGCACGAATCCCCGTGCGGTGGCGGCGCGCACCGTGGGCTGCTTCTCAGTGACGTCGACCATCCGGGCATGGCCCGCGGCATCCAGATGGGTGAAATTCATGACACCAGCATGACATCGACGATGTCGCCGGCCGCGACGGCCTCGACTCCGGCGGGGATGACCGCGTAGGCCTCGGCCCGGGCAAGGCCTGCGGCGAGATGAGATCCGCCGGACGTCGCGGGGCGTACTTGTCCTGACTCGATCGTGACGGGAAGGTATTGGCGTCGGGCAGGCGGAGTGCGCCAGCCGACCGCGGCAGGCAGTCGGAGCACGCGGCGGTGCAGATCGGTGCGGCCTTGCATCGCGAGGAGGGCCGGTCGCACGAAAGTCTCGAACGATACCGCGACGCTCACCGGATTGCCCGGCAGTCCGAAGAGGAGAGGAGCGCCCGCACCGAAGCCCTGCGGTTTTCCGGGCTGCATCGCGACTTTGACGAAGCGCATGGGGGCGACGCTCTTGACGACTTCGTATGCTCCGGCGCTCACTCCGCCCGACGTGATCACGGCATCCGCGCCGAGTTCGGCCGCTTCCTCGAGCACGGCGCGCAAGAGCTCGTCGTCGTCGGGCACGCTGGCGCGCAGCACGACATCACCACCGGATTCCGCGACCAGGGCCGAGATCAGGATGCTGTTCGACTCGGGAATCTGTCCGCGGGCAAGGTCTTCTCCGGGCTCTCGCAATTCCGATCCCGTGGAGATGACTGCGATTCGCGGTCGCCGTGACACCGTCACATGGGCGACCCCCACTGCGGCCGCCGCTGCGAGCTGTCGTGGCCCGAGGAGAACCCCGCGCGCGAGGACGACGTCGCCCGCGCGGCAGTCGGTACCCTGGCGGCGGATATGCGCACCGATCGCGGTCGGTGCGGTCACGACCTGGATGTCGCCGAGTGAGTCGGCCAGACCGCCCGTTGTGTGTTCGAACGGCACGATCGCGTCGGCATCCGACGGCACGGGAGAACCGGTCATGATGCGGGCCGCTTCGCCCGCATCGAGCGGCGGATCGAGGTCGGTTCCGGCGGGGAGGTCGGCGACCACGCGCAGCGTGATGGGTTCGCCGGTGCTCGAGACGTCGGCGAAGCGCACCGCGAAGCCGTCCATCGCGGAGTTGTCGAACAGCGGCAGGTCGACGTGGGCGAGCACGGGCTCGCCCAGCACGAATCCATGCGCGTCGGCGAGGTGCAGCACACGATGCTCGAGGGGCTGGACCGCCGCCAGAATCTCGGCGAGATGCTCTTCGACCGTCCGAAGGGCGTCGTCCACGGGTGGTGTCGTACTCACGGGGCTGTCGCCTCCACCCGGGATCGGGCGTCGCCGTCGATGCCGACACGCGTGCGAAGCCAGGCATCCATTCCACCGGCGAGCACCGCGGCCTCGAAACCGGCGGTGACGAGTGCCTCGGCGGCGCGCCGAGCGCGGACCCCCGACTGGCACACGATCACCAGGCCCGGGGCTGCGATGCGGCCAGGGTCGGCGAGCACATCGGCGAGCGGCACATGGCGGGCGCCCGGGATGCCGCCGTCCGCGGCGATCTCGTCGGCGTCGCGCACGTCCACCACGCTCACTCCTTCGA
>JAHIOK010000256.1 GCA_018895315.1 Actinomycetota bacterium
CAACGAGACGCCATCGACGCGCCAGGAATTCGAGGGCGATGGCGGCAAGCGGGACGACCTGAAGCGCATGCATGCCGACGAAGTGCGGAATCCGCAGATCGCCTCCGACCGTACTCCAGCCGAGAAGCGGCAGCCCTGGGCCGCCGTCGGCGAGTCCGACCGTGTGGGCGCCGGCAATGCCCTCGTAGGCGGCGAGCTGCGCGGCCGTGGGAGAGGTCATCAAGAAAGCCAGTGCCATTCCGATCAGCGCGATCACGAACCCGGCTCGGATGGCGAGTGAGCGCGCCGGATCGCCGAGATCGGCGCGCCACAGCAAGATCGCTATCGGGAGGGCCGCCGCCCACACAATGACGATGGAGACCGCCATGAGCGCCCAGATCGCCGTATGCAGCGGGCTCGAGACGTTGAAGTGACTCGTCGTGCCGGCGATCACGGCGCCGACGATCACGACGATCTCTATCAGGAGGAAGATCGCGGCGATGGTGCCCGCCCACCAGGACGTGCGACGCCAGCGGGGAAGCAACCCGATGAGCCACGCAAGGGTCACGCCGTAGAGGCCGATCGAGATGGCGAACTTCAGGGGCTTGGCCCAGATCGGCGCGCCGAGCAGCACGCGCGGATCGACGCCGACGCCGATAGTGCTCACCACCGTCAACACCGCCATCGCGGCGGCGAGCCAGAGCAGTGGACGGTGCCAGCGCACGGCAGGAGCGTGCGTGCGGATCTGTGGGGGATCGGAAGCGAGATGCGACACGCGGGTTCCATGAGCCTTCTGTGGACGGTGCGATCGTCAAGTCGACGATCGGTTGGCGATAGTGTAGCTATCCGATAGTCGCACTGTCTACTCTGGAATCGGGCGCACGTGAGCGAGTTGCGCGCCCGCCCGCGCAGGCGGGCTTCCTTAAGCTGGGATCAGCTCGACCGAGGGGAGCATCATGTCCGACATCCTCATCACCGCGGATGAACTGGCTGCACTGATCGACGGTGCCGCCCCCGTGCGCATTCTCGACGTACGCTGGCGCCTCGACCGCCCGGACGGCCGCCCCGACTACCTCGCCGGTCACATTCCGGGAGCCGTCTACGTCGACCTCGACCATGAGCTTGCGGCGCACGGATCTCCCGCCGACGGACGGCATCCTGTGCCGACGAGCGCGGCTCTGCAGGAGTCGGCGCGCGGGTGGGGGATCGACGACGGCGACACGGTCGTGGTCTACGACGACCTGAGGTCGCTTTCCGCCGCCCGCGCCTGGTGGCTGCTGACCGACGCCGGCATCGCCGACGTGCGGATCCTCGACGGGGCGCTGAGCGCCTGGACGACCTCGGGGCGCGCGCGGGAAGTCGGCCCGGTCGCCGTGGCCCCGGGAAGCGTCGTGCTCGAATCCGGCCGTCTCGCCGCACTGACGATCGACGAGGCCGCCTCCCTCGCCACGGACGGTGTGCTGATCGATGTGCGCGCAGCCGAACGCTACCGAGGTGAAACCGAGCCCATCGACCCGCGCGCCGGTCACATCCCCGGCGCCCGCAATCTGCCCACCACCGCGAACATCGACGCCGACGGGCGGTTCCTCGCCCCCGACACCGTCCGCGCGCAGTTCGCCGAGGTGGGCGCGACCGTGGATGCTCCGATCGGCGTCTACTGCGGGTCAGGGGTCACGGCATCCCATGCCTTCGTCGCGCTGACCCTCGCGGGGCTCACCCCGCAGTTGTACCCCGGATCGTGGAGCCAATGGTCGAACCATCCGGACCGCCACGTCGCTGTCGGCCCGAACCCCGGCGCGCCGGTGCCGCCCACAGCGGGGAGGCACCCGGAGACGGCATCTGCAGGTGGCCTCGTCCCCTAAGCCATCCAAGATGCCGTCTCGGCGAGAAGATTGGTTCCCCCTCCCGCGTCGCAGTTGCGCGTCATGCGAGTCCCCACTACGCATGCTGCTCGGGTGCGGAGAAAGGCTACCGATGCCGGTATGTCTTTGTCCACCATTTGGGGGACAAAGCCCTACCGTAGTCATGAGGCTGTGCATTTCCGGCCTTGCAGCCCTCACCGTCGCTCCCCCCGGCATCCCGCGGTGAGGGCTGCCCTCTCTCACGCCGCGTGATCGAGGGCGAGGTATCGTCGAATCGGGTGGATCCGACGCCCGACAACGAATCGAGTCGCGATGAGCACGACACCGGCTGGGTGGTACGACGACGGGCACGGCGCATGGCGGTGGTGGGATGGCGCAGCATGGACCGCCCACGTCCAGACGCAGTCGCCCGTTTCGACTGCCGTGGAGGCAGCACAGCCCGCGAAGCCCCGACTGCGGATCGTGTTCGTCGTCCTCGGCGCGGTCGTGGTGGTCGGAATCGTGCTGGCCACGATTCTCGCCGTGACGGTGTTCGGCTTCCTGGGCAGTCGCAGCGGTGGGACGGCCATCGGGGAAGACGCCGATGTGCGCGCCGCCGAGTCCGCCGTGGTGCTCTACGACGAATCGTGGAGCACGGCCGACTGCGCGAAGTACCAGCAGTCCACCACGGCGGATTTCCGGGATGCTGCTGGTCTCGCCGACTGCGCCTCGTTCACCACGCTGGCCGACCAGGTGTCGGCCTCCACGGACGGCTACACCGTGACGGTGTCGACCAGTGCGGCGGAGGCGGACGGATCCGTCTCGGTGCGCACCACCGAGACCTATTCATCGCTGTACGACCAGAACGGCGACCGGCTCGAC
>JAHIOK010000257.1 GCA_018895315.1 Actinomycetota bacterium
CCCCGCCCCCGTCCCTCGCGTGCCCCCTGCAAGCGAGTGCACGACCTCGCGTCGAGTGCACGGGGTGGTGGCGCCCGCAGATCGTGCACTCGGCGGGATGCCGTGCACTCGGCATCTGGATGGTTCCTCCCCACCGCGGCCAGAGGGTGCGGTTGTCCACAGAATTCGGAGAACGGGATGGGATGGGTGGGGTGCCATCGCACTGTGGAGCATGCCGCGGATTTTGACAGCGTCCGAGATCAGCCCGATGGTGCGCTCCCGGCGCTCGCTTCTCGAGGGCGGATGGACCGAACGGGCGATCGAGGGTGCGGTGCGAGCCCGGACTCTGCACCTCGTGCGCCGCGGCTGGTACATCGCCGCCGAGGATGCCGGCGAGCTGTGGCCCGAGGGCCGCCACCTCGCACACGTCATCGCCGTGACTCGGGATGCCTCGGGCGGCGCCGTGGCGTCCCACGAGTCGGCCGGTGTGGTGTGGGGATTGCCGCTGTATCGGCATGCGCCATCGCGTGTGCATCTCGTGACCGCTGCGCCCACGCGCATCTCGAGCGGGCCGGACGTGATTCGCCACGTTGCGCCCCTCCCACCGTACGACATCGTGATCCGAGAGGGGATCCGATGCACGAGTTTGGAGCGGACCGTGTTCGACATGATCCGCACGCTCCGGCCGGAGGCATCCGTCGCGGGCGCTGACGCGGGCGAACGGCTCATGGCACAGCGCGGTCGGGTGTGGGACGAGGATGCCGTGGAGTTCTGGCGCCGCTCGATGAACGCACGGATCGATGCCGCCGGGGGAGCCCGCGGCATCCGGCAGGCCCGGTGGGTAGCGGAGTTCGCGGACGGTCGCGCCCAGCTGCCGGGTGAGAGCGTCAGCCGGTTGCAGATCGTGCGACTCGGATTTCGCGTTCCCGCACTGCAGGTGCCGATCGCCGGGCCCCGCGGGCACTGCTACTACGCGGATTTCGGTCTCGAAGACGTGCGGTCCTTCGGCGAGTTCGACGGCAAAGACAAGTACCTGGACGAGGGGCTGCGCCGTGGCATCACTCTCGAACAGGTGCTTTTGGAAGAGAAGCAGCGGGAGGACTGGATCCGAGGCACGACGCAGTGGGGCTTCGCGCGGTGGGGCGACGAGCATTGTGCGACACCCGCCGCTCTCGGCCGCCGCTTGGCGTCCTTCTCGATTCGCCCGCCGCGCTGACTCCGGCGTCGCGGTGTCGTGGTGCGGCGCCGTCGCGCGGCTCCTACTCGCGGCTCGTCCTTGGCCCACTGCACGACCTTGCGCCGAGTGCACGACATGCCAGCGCGGCTACGTCGTGCACTCGGCGCGAAGTCGTGCACTCAGCGAGGAGCGCAGGAGCGCAGGAGCGCGGGGGGGGCTAGAAGCCGGCTACGCCGGCTTCGGCGACCGAGTGGTCCTGCTCGCCGGATCCGCCGCTGACGCCGACCGCGCCGACGACGACACCGTCGCGGGAGAGGGGGATGCCGCCGGCGAAGATGGCGACTTTGCCGCCGTTGGTGTTCTGGATGCCGAAGAATTGCTGGTTCGGCTGCGAATTGTCGCCGAGGTCCTTCGTCGAGATGTCGAAGGCCTTCGACGTCCATGCCTTATTGATCGAGATGTTGACGCTTCCGATCCACGCGCCGTCCTGACGGACGTGTGCGACGAGGTTTCCGCCGGAATCGACGACCGCGATGTTCATCGGCTGGCCGATCTCGACGGCCCGCTTCTCAGCGGCGGCGATGACGCGGCGGGCGTCTTCGAGGGTGACAGTGCTCATGGTGGTGCTCCTTATCGTGAGGGTCAGGCGGGGATGTAGCCGTGGGGGTTGAGGACATACTTCGTGGCAGCCCCCGCATCGAACTCGGCATAGCCGCGCGGGGCATCCTCGAGCGAGATGGGCTGGGCGTTGACGGCGGCCGCGATCTGAACCTTGTCGTGGAGAATCGCCATCATCAGCTGGCGGTTGTACTTCATGACGGGGCACTGGCCCGTGGTGAAGGAGAGGGACTTCGCCCACCCCGTGCCGAGACTGAGGGAGAGCGAACCGACCTTGGCCGCGTCATCCACCGCCCCCGGATCGCCGGTGACGTACAGACCCGGGATGCCGATGGCACCGCCGGCCGATGTCACATCCATCAGCGAATTGAGCACCGTCGCGGGAGCCTCCTTCGCGTGCACACCGTGGCCCTGGCTGCGGGCTTCGAAGCCCACCGCGTCGACGGCGGCGTCCACTTCGGGGACTCCGAGCAGCTGTTCGAGCTGGTCGGGCACCGACCCGGCACCGACGTTGACGGTCTCGCATCCGAAGCTGCGGGCTTGCGCGAGCCGCTCTTCGTTGAGGTCTCCGACGATCACGACGGCCGCGCCCAGCAGCTGAGCGCCGGCCGCAGCGGCCAGTCCCACTGGGCCGGCGCCGGCGATGTACACAGTGGAACCCACCCCGACACCCGCCGTCACCGCGCCGTGGAATCCGGTCGGGAAGATATCGGACAGCATCGTCAGATCGAGGATCTTCTCGAGAGCCTGATCCCGGTCGGGGAACTTCAGCAGGTTCCAGTCCGCATAGGGCACGAGGACGTACTCGGCCTGACCGCCGACCCATCCGCCCATGTCGACATAGCCGTACGCGCTGCCGGGCCGATCGGGATTGACGTTCAGGCAGATGCCGGTCTTGCCTTCCTTGCAGTTGCGGCAACGACCGCACGCGATGTTGAAGGGCACCGAGCAGATGTCACCCACGGAGATGAACTCGACGCCGGGACCGACTTCAACAACTTCGCCCGTGATTTCGTGCCCCAGGATCAACCCTTCTGGAGCGGTGGTGCGCCCGCGCACCATGTGCTGATCGGACCCGCAGATGTTCGTGCTGACAGTGCGCAGAATCGCGCCGTGCGGCACTTTGCGGCCGATGTTGGCCGGATTCACTCCGGGCCCGTCCTTGAGTTCGAACTCGGGATACGGAGTATCGACG
>JAHIOK010000258.1 GCA_018895315.1 Actinomycetota bacterium
TGAAGACGCTCATCATCGGGGGGATGACCGAGCGCGCGGCCTGAGGCAGCACGACGAGAGTCATCACCTGGGAGAACGGGAGCCCGATCGCACGGGCGGCCTCCGCCTGGCCGACGGGCACCGTGTTGATGCCCGAGCGAATCGTCTCGGCGACGTACGTGGCGGTGTAGATGCCGAGAGCCCAGATCGCCAGGACGGTGAAGTCGACCCGTCCCGGGACGAGCAGCGGGATGCCGAACGCGAAGAAGAAGAAGAGAAGAGTGAGGGGCGTGTTGCGAATCGTGTTGACGTATAGCGTGCCAACGGCACGGGCGATCGGCACGGGCGAGACGCGCATCCCGCCGACGACGATGCCGAGGACGACGGCGATCGCGCCTCCGGCGAAGAAGAGCAGCAGGGTGCCGCGGAGGGCTTCGGCCCACAGGTCGGGGTAATCCGTGATGACGTTCACAGCATCCTCATTTCGATGGCTGGCGAGGGTGGCACCCGCGAACGGATGCCACCCCACCGCTGGCTAGCCGACCGCGTCGACCGCGGGCTTCGTCGCCTTGACGCCGGATGCCCCCAGGTTCTTGTCGAAGATGGCCTGCCACGTGCTGCCGCCGTCGGTGAACGTGGTGTTGATGTGCTCCACCAGCGCGTTATTGCCCTGGGCGACACCGACCCCGTAGCGCTCTTCGCTGAAGACATCTCCGACGACCTTGAGGTCGTTCGGAGCCTGAGCGGCATACCCGATGAGGATCGCCTCATCGGTCGTCACTGCATCCGCCTGGCCGCTCTTGAGAGCCTCGACGCACTGCGAGTACGTGTCGAACTCAACGGTCTTGGCGGGAGTCTCGTCCTTGATCCGCTGGATGGAGGTGGAACCCGTCGCCGAGCACACCGTGACGTCGGCGGTCAGCGAGTCCTTGCCTGTGATGGTGCCATTGCTCGCGGCGACGAGGAGCCCCTGACCCGTGACGAAGTACGGGCCGGCGAAGGAGATCTGCGCCTTGCGCTTGTCAGTGATCGAGTACGTGCCGACGTAGTAGTCGATGTCGCCGTTGATGATGGCCTGCTCGCGGTTCGCCGAGGGGATGGACTTGAATTCGATCTTGTCCGCGGGGACGCCGAGGGATGCTGCGACCCAGCGCGCGATATCGACGTCGAAGCCGGTGCGCTCACCCGTGGTGGGGTCGAGGTATCCGAGACCGGGCTGGTCCTCCTTCACGCCGACCCTCACCGTTCCCGACGACGAGATGCGGTCGAAGGTGGGGCTGCCGGTGATCGAGACTCCTGAGGCCACCTCGAACATCGGTGCTCCGCTGGAATCTCCGGTGCTCCCCGGTGTTCCACTGTTACAGGCGGTCAGCGCGAGGGCTGCCGCCGCCGCGAGCCCGAGGCTCGCGAGGATTCGTGACTTACGCATGTGATCTCCTACTCGTTTCGTATCGTGTTTCACATCCACCGCGCCGGTGCAGGGCGCGGGGGTCTCAATGGGTCAGAAGCTTCGAAAGGAAATCCTTCGCCCGGTCGCTCTTCGGATGAGTGAAGAACTCCTCGGGCGTGGACTCCTCGACGATCTGACCGTCGGCCATGAACACCACTCGGTCGGCGGCTTTGCGGGCGAACCCCATCTCGTGCGTGACGACGATCATCGTCATCCCGTCCTGAGCGAGACCCACCATCACATCGAGGACTTCGTTGATCATCTCGGGGTCGAGAGCGCTGGTGGGTTCGTCGAAGAGCATGACCTTGGGGTTCATCGCCAGCGCACGGGCGATCGCCACCCGCTGCTGCTGCCCACCCGAGAGCTGTGCGGGCAGCTTCGATGCTTGGTGACCGACCCCGACGCGGTCCAGCAGCGCCTTCGCCTCGCGCTCGGCATCAACCTTCTTCATCTTGCGGACCTTGATCGGCCCGAGCGTGACGTTGTCGAGGATGCTCAGGTGCGCGAACAGATTGAAGGACTGGAACACCATGCCCACATCGGCGCGGAGTGCAGCCAGCCCCTTGCCCTCCTTCGGGAGCTCTTCACCGTCGATCGTGATCGAGCCGCTCGTGATCGTCTCGAGGCGGTTGATCGTGCGGCACAGGGTGGATTTTCCCGAGCCCGACGGTCCGATGACCACGACCACTTCACCCCGGTTGACCGTGAGATCGATGTCGGTGAGAGCCTGGAAATCGCCGTAGTGCTTCTGCACATCGGAGATGACGACGAGGGGATCACCTCGGCGCACGGAGATGTTCGACGTCTTCGGCGAGGCCTCATCGGGTGTCGTCATATGAACACCCTATGAACGAGCTGCGAACGCGGGTAGGGGGTTGACCAGACCTTTACCCACTCGAAACAATGCGAGCCGGCGATTGTGAATCGCCGGCTCGCCCGATCAGGAGCGCTGGGCGAACGCCGACTCGTAGAGGCAGACGCTCGCGGCAGTAGCGAGGTTCAGCGACTCTGCGCGGCCATAGATCGGCAACTTCAGCGCCAGATCCGCCAGTGCAAGCGACTCATCGGTCAGACCGCGCGCTTCATTGCCGAACAGCCAGGCGGTGGGTTCGGACAGGATCCCGTCGGCCCGAGCCGCGAGCAGATCAGCGCCCTTCACGTCGGCGGCGATGATGCGGAGTCCCGCACCCCGTGCCCGCACGATGACATCGCCGAGGTCGCCGCCGATCGAGACCGGCATGTGGAACAGCGACCCCGTCGTCGCCCGGACGACCTTCGGGTTGTAGGGGTCGACGGTACGCCCGGTGAGCACAACGGCATCTGCGCCGACAGCATCCGCTGCGCGGATGATCGTGCCGAGGTTTCCCGGATCGCGCACTTCCTCGCAGATCGCGATGAGCTTCGGATGAGCCCCGAACACGGCACGAACCCCCGCGGGAAACTGCCGCGCGACCGCGACGAGCCCCTGGGGCGTGACGGTGTCGGACATCGCCTCGATCACCGCTTCGGTCGTGAACTCCACGTCGAGGCCGGCTGCACGAGCAGTGCCACGCAGATCGGGATGCCGCTCCAGAGCGGTCGGCGTGGCGAAGAGCTCCACGATCGATTCCGGACGGAACGCCAAGGCTTCGCGGACCGCCTGGGGCCCTTCGAGCAGGAACAGCCCGGTCTCGTCGCGGGCACTGCGCTTGGTCAGCTTCGCGACAGCGCGCACGCGCGGGGAACGGGGGTTCTCGAGCACGGAATCAGTCTAGGGGTGGCGAGGACTGTGGCCCGGTTCGCGGCGCAACCGAAAGGGCGCCCTCCCGGAGGAGGACGCCCTGAGGATCGGAATCCGGACTACGCGGTGGCCTTGGGGGCGTTGACGTCGGTCGGCAGCGCGGCCTTGGCCGTGGCGACCAGCGACGCGAACGTCGCTGCGTCGTTGACAGCGAGGTCAGCCAGGATGCGACGGTCGACCTGCACACCTGCGAGGCCGAGGCCCTAGATGAGGCGGTTGTACGTCAGGCCGTTCTGGCGGCTCGCGGCGTTGATGCGCTGGATCCA
>JAHIOK010000259.1 GCA_018895315.1 Actinomycetota bacterium
ATTGACCCCGGATGACGTCGTCACCAAGCAGTTCCAGCACGTCCGGTTCAAGGAAGGCTTCGACCCCGACGAGGTCGACGACTTCCTCGACGAGATCGTCGTCGAATGGCGCAAGACGATCGCCGAGAACGACGAGCTCAAGGCGAAGCTGGCTGGCTACGAGTCGGGCGATGCCGCCCCCGCGCCGGTTGCTGAGGCCCCCGCTGAGTCCGTCGAGGCTCCCCAGGAGGAGCTGGCTGCTGCTCCGGCACCCGTTGCCGAGGCCGCCGCTCCTGTCGCCGCCAGCGCCGGCATCATCGAGCTCGCGCAGCGTCTGCACGATGAGCACGTCGCCGAGGGCAAGGCCCAGCGCGACCAGCTCGTCAGCGATGCGAAGGCGCAGGCTGCTGCGATCGTCTCCGAGGCTGAGGAGAAGGGCCGCGACGAGATGGCGCGTCTCGACAAGGAGCGCACCGCTCTCGAGGGTCGCATCACCGAGCTGCGCCAGTTCGAGCGCGACTATCGCGCACAGCTGCGCACCTACATCGAGAGCAACCTCCGCGACCTCGACTCCACCGCGACGGGCTCCGGTCCCACGCCGGTCTCGGCCATCGGCCTCTAGGCCGGGCTGTTGAGCGCCCGAGCCCCACTGAACAAGGCGGCGGCCGGCGCCATCATCGCGAGTCTCGCGGTGCTGGTGCTGGCCGCCGATCAGTTCACCAAGTTTCTGGCCATCGGCCATCTTCCTTCGGAAGAGCCGGTGCCGATCTTCGGCGACTTCCTGATCTTCTACCTGGTCCGCAACCCGGGCGCCGCGTTCTCTCTCGGCACCGATGTCACGTGGGTCTTCACGATTGCCCTTTCGCTGGTCGCCATCGCGATCATCGTGTTGATCTGGCGCATCCGCTCGCGCGCGTGGGCCATCGTGCTCGGGATGCTGCTGGGCGGCGTGCTCGGCAATCTCACCGACAGACTCTTCCGCCCGCCGTCGTTCGGTTCGGGGCACGTCGTCGACTTCATCTCCACGCCGTGGATGATGCCGGCCATCTACAACGTCGCCGACATGTTCATCGTGACGATGATGATCTCCGTCGCGCTGCTGGTCCTCCTCGGACTGCGCCTCGATGGCACTCGCGAACCGCGCCGCAACGCACCTCCGAAGGGCGAAGACACGATTCTCGGCGCTGACGGCGACGAGGTCCCTCCGGGCGGGGGAGTGCAGGGTGTCGGGGACTCTCCGTTCCCGGTCGCGGATCCCGACGCCGGGGCTCCGCGCGACCGCTGACATGGATTATCGCTCGCTCCCCGTCCCCGACGGACTCGACGGCACTCGTGTCGATGCTGCGCTCGCGAAGATGCTCGGCTTCTCGCGCACATTCGCCGCAGAGATCGCCGATGCCGGCGGCGTCGTGCTCGACGGACGTCCGTTGGCGAAGTCGGATCGGCTCCCCGCTGGGGGATGGCTCGAAGTCTCTTGGGCGGCGAAAGAAGAACCCCGGGTCATTGCGATGGCGGTGCCCGACCTGCGCATCGTCTATGACGACGACGAGATCGTCGTCGTCGACAAGCCCTCAGGAGTCGCGGCGCATCCCTCTGTCGGCTGGGACGGGCCCACTGTGCCGGGGGCGCTCCTTGCGGGCGGATATCGTGTGTCGACCAGTGGTGCCGCCGAGCGTCAGGGCATCGTGCATCGACTGGACGTCGGGACGAGCGGACTCATGGTCGTGGCGAAGACCGAGCGCGCCTACACGGCCTTGAAACGCGCGTTCAAGGAGCGTGAGGTCGACAAGATCTATCACGCGGTCGTCCAGGGGCATCCCGATCCCTTAGCCGGAACGATCGACGCGCCGATCGGGCGTCACCCCACGCATTCGTGGAAGTTCGCCGTCACTCCCGACGGCAAGGATTCCGTCACGCACTACGAGACACTCGAGGCCTTTCCCGGAGCGTCGCTCCTGGAGATCCACCTCGAGACCGGGCGCACGCACCAGATTCGCGTGCACATGGCTGCGCACCGGCATCCCTGCGTCGGAGACCCGCTCTACGGCGCCGACCCGACCTTGTCAGCGCGGCTCGGTCTGACCCGTCAGTGGCTGCACGCGCACGAACTCTCCTTCGCTCACCCGCTCACCGGTGAGACGGTCACCTTCACCTCGGAGTATCCGGCCGACTTCGCCCATGCCCTCGAGATCCTGCGCGCGGACTGAACGGTCCCGGCCTCAGAACAGCGAGCCGATGACGTCCAGGCGCAGCTGAGCGCACACGGCAATCAGCGCGTAGTCGACCACCGTGATCAGCGCCGCCCATGACAGGATCGTCGCCCCGGCCCGGCGCACACCCCCGTTGCCGCCCCAGATTCCGACGCGCAGCATCCAGCCTGCGGTGAACCAGAAGAGCGGGATCGTCACGAGCCAGACGGTCATGCACCACGGGCAGAGCGAGCCGTACTCGAAGATGCTGCGGTATGCGAAGAAGTGCACCAGGAGGAAGGCTGCGAGCAGGAAGACGCCGTACACGCGCCAGTACCAGTGGCGAAGTCCGGTTGGAGCTGCCATCGCGCTGACTCCCGCGTAGATGGGGCCGAAGAACAACGCGACTCCGATGAGGGAGTTCGTGAAGCCCAACAGGTTGCCACCGGGCGACAGCAGATTCGGGCCGCACGTGACCAGGGGGCTGAACGAACATGTCACGATCGGGGGTGTTCCGCTGAGCTGGCCGACGTACTCGAGGAAGAGGAGGAAAGACACTGTGCCCCCGAGACCGCCGGCGACGATCCAGAACACGGCGAGCGCGTGCGATGGTGCCGCCGTGCGGGCAGGAGGAGGCTGGGTCATGGCGCGATTCTCCTCTGCGGGGAGCGGCGGGTGCGGGCTCGGAGCCGTGTAAACCCCAGCCGACCCGCGGATGTCGCCGCGCCTCAGATGCCGCCCTCGAAGCGGACGGTGCCGTCGATCGTCAGGGCGGCGGTGATGCGATCGCGCATGTCTTGCCCGACGTCGTCGAGGGCATCGAGCCGGTACCATCCCACTTCGGTCATCTCGCCGTCTGCCGGGAACGGGTCACCCTCGATCCAGGTGCAGCGGAATACGAGATCGAGGTAGTCGCTCTGGTCGCCGTTCGCGTAGGTCACCCGGGGAATCTGATGCGCCCAGACGAGCCGGTCCGCCCGGATGCGCACGCCCGCCTCTTCGAGCGCTTCGCGCACCGCCGCGTCGGCGGGTTCCTCCCCGGGATCGACGATTCCGGTGATCGGGGTGAGTGCGCCATTGTCAGAGCGCCGGCCGAGCAGTACCTCATCGCCCAGGATCACGACCGCGGTCACTCCGACCAAGGACAGCGGATGCGTGCCGACCATGCGGCGCAGCTCGAGGACGAAATCGGGAGTGGGCATGGTGACATTCTCCTCGACCGACCGCCGTGGGGGAGGCCGCGGGTAGTCTCGATGGGTGGCATCCGACTCCTTCGTACACCTGCACGTGCACAGTGAGTACTCGATGCTCGACGGCGCTGCTCGCATCGGTCCGATGGTGCAGGAGGCGGTCGCGCAGGGCATGCCCGCGATCGCGGTGACCGACCATGGCAATACCTTCGCCGCCTACGAGTTCTACAAGACCGCCAAGGAAGCGGGCATCAAGCCGATCATCGGCATCGAGGCCTACGTCACCCCTGGCACGCATCGCAGCGACAAGGCGCGCGTGCGCTGGGGCAGTCCCGAGCAGTCGAGCGATGACGTCTCGGGGTCGGGCGCCTACACCCATATGACGCTCTTGTCCGAGACGACAGAGGGCATGCACAACCTCTTCCGCCTCAGCAGCAAGGCCAGCATGGAGGGGTACTACTTCAAGCCGCGCATGGACCGCGAGCTGCTGCAGACCTATTCGAAGGGACTCATCGCCACGACGGGCTGCCCTTCCGGTGAGGTGCAGACTCGTCTGCGCTTGGGGCAGTACGACGCGGCCCGGGCCGCCGCGGCCGAGTTCCAAGACCTGTTCGGCAAAGAGAACTACTTCGCCGAGATCATGGATCACGGGCTGAGCATCGAGCGCCGCATCATGACCGATCTCCTGCGGCTGGCCAAAGATCTCAGCATCCCGCTGGTCTCCACCAATGACCTGCACTACACCCATCAGCACGACTCGACCAGCCACGCGGCGTTGCTCTGCGTGCAATCGGGATCGACACTCGACGACCCCAAGCGGTTCAAGTTCGACGGCGACGGCTACTACGTCAAATCGCCGGCCGAGATGCGGCAGATCTTCCGCGATCACCCCGAGTCGTGCGACAACACGTTACTCATCGCCGAGCGCTGCAATGTCGAATTCGATACCGGCGCCAACTACATGCCGCGCTTCCCGGTACCCGACGGCGAGACCGAAGAGTCATGGTTCATCAAAGAAGTCGAGACCGGGCTCGAGTTCCGCTACCCGAACGGCATCACAGACGCCGTGCGCAAACAGGCCGAGTACGAGACGGGCGTCATCGTCCAGATGGGTTTTCCCGGCTACTTCCTGGTCGTCGCCGACTTCATCAACTGGGCCAAGCGCAACGGCATCCGCGTGGGCCCTGGCCGCGGATCGGGCGCGGGATCGATGGCGGCGTACGCGATGGGCATCACCGACCTCGACCCACTGCAGCACGGTCTCATCTTCGAGCGATTCCTCAACCCCGACCGCGTGTCCATGCCCGACTTCGACGTCGACTTCGACGACCGTCGCCGGGGAGAGGTCATCCAGTACGTCACCGAGAAGTACGGCGACGAGCGCGTCGCTCAGATCGTCACGTACGGCACGATCAAGGCCAAGCAGGCACTGAAAGACGCCG
>JAHIOK010000260.1 GCA_018895315.1 Actinomycetota bacterium
ACGTCAGACCGTTCTGGTGGCTCGCGGCGTTGATGCGCTGGATCCACAGGCGGCGGAAATCGCCCTTGCGCTTGCGGCGGTCGCGGTACGAGTAGACGAGGGAGTGGGTGACCTGCTCCTTGGCCTTCCGGTACAGACGCGAACGCTGTCCGCGGTATCCGGAGGCGCGCTCGAGGATGACGCGACGCTTCTTGTGGGCGTTTACCGCCCGCTTGACTCTAGCCATGTTCCTATTTCCTTACTGGGACAGCCGGTTCAGAGACCGAGGAGCTTCTTGGCGACCTTTGCGTCACCCGGGGCCAGGACCTGCTCCTGGTTGAGGCGACGCGTGCGACGCGACGACTTGCCCTCGAGGTTGTGGCGCATTCCGGCCTGCTGCTTCATGAGCTTTCCGCTACCCGTGACCTTGAATCGCTTCTTGGCGCCCGAGTGGGTCTTCTGCTTCGGCATGTTCATCTTCCTTCGTTGTGCGTCCCGCGGGGCGGGAGTCTGTTCCCGCGGCGCGGGGGTCTGTGGGGCTGCTACTCGGCGTCCGTCGAGTCGACGTCGTCGATGTCAGCGTCATCCGGGCCGACTCCGCCACGAGCCTCGCGTGCCGCCTGCTTGTGGGCAGCGCGCTGGAGGTTCTGCTCGGTCTTGACCTCGGACTTGTTCTTGTGCGGTGCGATCACCATGACCATGTTGCGACCGTCGATCATGGGGTTCGACTCCACGGTGCCGAACTCGGCGACCTCTTCGGCGAACTTCCGCAACAAACGCACGCCCTGCTCGGGACGCGACTGCTCGCGACCGCGGAACAGGATCATGGCTTTGACCTTGTCTCCGGTCTGCAGGAAGCCGATCGCGCGCTTGCGCTTGGTCTCGTAGTCGTGGGGCTCGATCTTCAGGCGGAACCGCACCTCTTTGAGGACCGTGTTGGCCTGGTTGCGTCGGGCTTCTTTCGCCTTCTGCGCTGCCTCGTACTTGAACTTTCCGAAGTCCATGATCTTGACCACGGGTGGCTTCGAGTTGGGCGCCACCTCGACCAGGTCAAGGTCGGCATCCTGGGCCAACCGCAAAGCGACCTCGATGCGGACAACGCCGACCTGCTCACCAGCAGGTCCGACGAGGCGTACCTCGGGGACGCGAATGCGGTCATTGGTGCGGGGATCGCTGATGCGGAACTCCTCTTCGTGCGGGTGGCGGCTACCGCGACAAATCCGATGTCGCGGGCGAAAAAGGCACAGTCCACCCGGCACGACGCACGAGCGCCGGCTCTTGCACCCTGACTGCCTCTCGCTGTCGCGAGAGACGGAGTGCGTGACCCGGTAGCCTGGAACGGCAAGCGCGGGTGGGATGTGATCCTCTTTCGACCCAGAGCAGAACGCTCCGGAGCCCGCCAAAGTCTAGCAGAGAGAATGACGTGGACACGATTCGGGATTCCGCCGGCACGGACGACGACGCACGCCTCGCGCGCGAAGCGCGCTGGGAGGAACAGGATCGCGCCGCATCCTCCGCCACCCGCGATCTCGCGGACGTACCCGCGGTGGAGGTCATCACGACCACCGCGGTGCATTTGATGAGCGCCGCCGCGATCAAGGTCGGCCTCGCGGACGACCCCGCGGCCGAGCTCGACCTCGACGAAGCGCGCAAGCTTATCAACGCGCTCGCGGGTCTCATCACCGCGGCCGCTCCCGAGATCAGCGACATGCACGCCCGCTCGCTGCGCGACGGTCTGCGTTCGCTGCAGCTCGCGTTCCGCGAGGCATCCGTGATCCCCGATCCGATCGGCAAGGGCCCGGGAGAGAAGTGGACGGGCCCCGTCAACTGACGCGGGCGCTCAGGCCGAACGACGCAGCTTCACGGTGAGCGAGTCCACGAGCACGGCCACGCGGTCATCGGCCGCCCAGCGGTGCGCGAGGCGGCCGAGGACGGCATCACGTTCCTCTTGATCCAGCCCCGCCATCAGGTGCAGGACGACGATCAATTCGGGCCCGCGCAGGCGCGACTCCGGATCTCCATCGGCGACGCTCAGATCGACGACGGCCAGCTCGTGCGCGACGCTCTGCTGCAGTGCCGTGAACACCTCCGGTGAACGGGGGCTCGGCTCCCACGGCGCGCCTTGTCCGATCGCCCACACCGCGGGGCGGCGGATGACGAACTCGGTGTCGGATCCGGGATCGATCACGATGAGGTCGGTGTCATCGCCCGCGGCAGCCAGCGCGGTGCGCACCGCCGTCGCGGGGACCGGCCGGGCGGCGGCATCCCATCGTTTCATCGTGTCCACCGAGGTGAACACGGGCAGCACGCGACGGCCATCGGGGGCGGCGACTGTGACGATCGAGAGCTCCTGAGTCTTGTCGACGACGAGTCCGGTCGGCCCGACGCCCTCGTCACCCTTATCGGCGATCAGCGGGATGAGCAGGCGAGCAGAACGATACGCATCGACGACCGCGACAGCATCGGCCTCGCCTGCACGGAACGACTCGATCGCGGCGAGCAGGGCGGCGTCGGCGGTGCCGTCGTCGCCCGCGTGCGGGTTCGGCTCGAAGCTGCGACCTGCCCAGGGCACGCCCGCGGAGTCCGCGGCGTGCGGTCCGCAGGAGTCCTCAGGCGCCGGCGACATCCAGCGCCTCGGCCAACGTGAACGCGCCGGCGTACAGCGCCTTGCCGACGATCGCGCCTTCGACGCCGAGCGGCACGAGTTCGCGCAGCGCCGCGATGTCGTCGAGGCTCGAGATGCCGCCCGATGCCACGACGGGCTTGGGCGTGCGCTCGGTCATCTGTCGGAGCAGATCGACGTTCGGCCCCTGGAGGGTGCCATCCTTCGTGACGTCGGTGACGACGTAGCGGCTGCAGTTGGCGTCTTCGAGGCGGTCGAGGACCGTCCACAGGTCGCCGCCCTCACGGGTCCAGCCGCGTGCAGCCAAGGTCGTGCCGCGCACGTCGAGCCCCACCGCGATGGCCTCGCCATAGCGCCCGATGACGTCAGCCGCCCACTCGGGGTTCTCGAGCGCGGCGGTGCCGAGGTTGATGCGTGCGGCGCCGGACTCGAGGGCTGCCTCGAGCGTCTCGTCATCGCGAATGCCGCCGGAGAGTTCGACCTGCACTCCGCGCACCTGCTTGATCACTTTGCGCAGCAGAGCGGCGTTACTCCCGCGACCGAAAGCGGCGTCGAGGTCGACGAGGTGGATCCAGCGCGCGCCCTGGCGGGCCCAGTCCAGCGCGGCATCCACCGGGTCGCCGTAGTTCGTCTCGGTGCCTGCCTCACCCTGGGTGAGGCGCACGGCCTTTCCGCCGGCGACATCGACGGCGGGCAGCAGGATCAGTTCGGGCGTGGCGGCGAAATCGATCATGGTTCCTTCAAGCGGTTGCGGTGGTGCAGACGACCGCGGTTCCGCGCGGAAGGCACGAGGTCATACGCTAGCCGCGCCGAGCCCGTCGATCCAATTCGAGAGCAGTCGAATGCCGGCATCTCCCGACTTCTCGGGATGGAACTGCGTCGCTGAAAGCGGACCGTTCTCGACCGCCGCGAGGAAGGGTGCGCCGTAGTCGCACCACGTGAGCAGGGGCGTCGGAAACGGTGGCTGGGTCTGCAGCAGCCACTTCTGTGCGGCGAACGAGTGCACGAAGTAGAACCGTTCGTCCTCGATCCCGGCGAACAGGCGTGACCCGGAGTCGGGACGCACGGTGTTCCAGCCCATGTGCGGAAGGACGGGCGCGTCGAGCTCGGTGACGA
>JAHIOK010000261.1 GCA_018895315.1 Actinomycetota bacterium
CGCTCGGCGTCGAAGAACGGGTACTGGAGGATCGCCGCGGGGAACACGATCTCGTTCATCAGCGGGTTGTAGTACGCGTTGACGGTCTGCGGGGTCATGAACCACTCGTCGCGGTCGATGGGCTGGCCCACCTTGCCGAGCTGACGATCGTGCTCGTGCACGTGCGCGCGGCGGACGTTGCCGATCAGGTCGGTCGGGTCGACCTCGAGCGTGGAGTAGTCCTTCCACGTGACCGGGTAGCCGATCTTCGGGGTGAACGAGTCGAGCTTCGCGAGCGCGCGCCCGCGGGTCTCGGGCGTCATCCATTCGAGGGTCTGGATGCTGGCGCGATAGGCCTCGATGAGGTTCGCGACGAGCACATCCATGGCCTCTTTCGCCGCGGGAGGGAAGTGCCGCTCGACATAGACCTTGCCGACGGCCTCGCCGAGGGCAGCCTCGACAAGACTGACGCCGCGCTTCCACCGCTCGCGGTTGACCGGCACTCCGGTGAGCTGCGTGCCATAGAACGAGAAGTTCTCGTCGACGAAGTCGTCTGAGAGGAAGGCCGCCGCGCCGTGCACGATCTTGAAGCGCAGCCACGCCTTCCAGTCGTCGAGGCGCTCCTCGGTGAGCAGCGCGCCGAGCCCCTCGAGGAAGCTGGGCTGATACGCCACGACCTCGGCGAAAGCGTCGGCGTGGCCGGTCGCGATGCCATCGAGCCAGGGCTGCAGGTCGACCCCGGTGAGCTCGAGGATCTCGGCCCACGTCTTGAGGTTGTAGGTGGCCACGGCGTCGCGGCTCTTGACGTTGTCCCAGTGGTGGCTCGCGAGCTCGGTCTCGAGGGCGACCGTGCGGTCGGCTTCGCTCGCGGCATCGGCGATTCCGGCGAGACCGAGGATGCGCTCGATGTGACTGCGGTAGGCCGTGCGCGTCTCCTCGAAGTTCTCGAGGCGGTAGTAGCTCTCGTCGGGGAGCGAGAGTCCGCCCTGGATGAAGAACGGCACGTAACGCTGCGGGTTGCCCGGATCGGGCTCGACGTAGAGGTCGATGATGCCGCTCACGCCGTCGCGCTCGAGGGTGCCCACCTGGCGGAGGAAATCAGGGATGCTGTGGATGTCGTCCACCACCGCGAGCTGCGCCACCAGGGGGGATGCCCCGAGCTCGGCGATGCGCTCGGTGTCGGTGAAGCTGGAGTAGAGGTCGCCGATCTTGCGGGCATCCGTCCCCTCCGCGGCATCCGGGGACTCCTCGATGATCGTCCGGACATCCTTCTCGGCCTGCTCGGCGATGAGGTGGAAGGAGCCCCAGCGGGCCTTGTCTTCGGGGATGTCGGTGGAGTCGATCCAGTTGCCGTTCACGTACCGGAACAGGTCGTCCTGCGGGCGGATCTCAGCGCTCAGATCGTCGAGCTCGAGACCAGATCGGTTGGATTCGGTCATGCGCTCCAGGATAAGCCTCGACGGTGAACGTGCGGTGCCCCGGGTGTGATGAGCGGGACGGATGCCCAGGTGTTCGGGAGGTGGATGTCGCGGCGAAGGCGCCCCGCCCTTCGTCGGATCCTGCCCCCTCCCTTTGCTCCTCGCCCCCTTGATCCCCCGCCGAATTCGGAGAATCCTCCGTTTTTCGGAGGATTCCGTCCAGTGGCTCCGAATTTCGCGGGATCCTCCGTCGTTCGCGACCCGGGACGAGGGCCGCCGCCCCACCCAAATAGGCTCATCCCCATGGCACGAGCGACGCTGAACCGCGACATCCTGCGGCTCGCCGTGCCCGCACTCGGGGCGCTGGTGGCCGAGCCGCTGTTCCTGATCGTCGATTCGGCGCTCATCGGACACCTCGGTGTGACGCCGCTCGCGGGCCTCGGCATCGCGTCCGCGGTGCTGCAGACGATCGTCGGGCTGATGATCTTCCTCGCCTACTCGACCACTCCGGCGGTCGCACGGCGCTTCGGCGCCGGCGACCCTGGCCGCGCCGTGTCGGTCGGGATCGACGGCATGTGGCTCGCACTCGGCATCGGCGCCGTCATCTCGCTGGTCGGATACCTCGCCACCCCGTTCCTCGTCAGCCTCTTCCGCCCGCCGCCCGAGGTCGCCGCGCAGGCCGAGACCTACCTCGGAATCTCGATGTGGGGCCTGCCTGCGATGCTCATCGTGTTCGCGGCGACGGGACTTCTGCGCGGCATGCAAGACACCGTGACGCCGCTCTGGGTCGCGGGCATCGGTTTCGCGATGAACGCCCTGCTCAACTGGGCGTTCATCTACGGCCTCGGCTGGGGCATCGCGGGCTCGGCCGCCGGAACGGTCGTCGCACAGTGGGGCATGGTGACCGCGTACGTGGCCGTGGTGGCCCGGCTCGCACGCCGGCACGAAGCATCCGTCCGTCCGCAGCGCGAGGGCGTGCGCGGGTCGGCGCGGTCGGGGGGCTGGATGTTCCTCCGCACCCTCAGCCTGCGCGCGGCGCTGCTGTCGACGGTCGCGGTGGCGACCGGGCTCGGCACCGAGGAACTCGCGGGGTGGCAGGTCGTCTTCACCCTGTTCTCGACGGCAGCCTTCGCCCTCGATGCCCTGGCGATCGCAGCCCAAGCCCTCGTGGGCAAGGGTCTCGGCGCGCGCGACACGTCCGCCGTGCAGTACGTGCTGCGGCGCACCCTGGCCTGGGGCGCCTGGTTCGGCGTGATCGTGGGAGCCGTGATCGGAGCCCTGTCGGGACTCATCGGGCTGGTGTTCACGGGCGACCCGGCGATCGCGGCGCTCATCCAGCCCGCACTCATCGTGCTCGCCGTCGCGCAGCCGATCTGCGGCGCGGTCTTCGTACTCGACGGCGTGCTGATCGGCGCGGGCGACGGCAAGTATCTTGCGATCGTCGGCGGCCTGAACCTCGTGGTGTTCGTGCCTACTCTGGTGGCGATCGCCGTCATCGGCGTGACCGGAGCCGCCGGACTCGCGTGGCTCGCGGCTTCCTTCTTCGGCGTGTACATGCTGGCCCGACTCGCCACCCTCGGTCGGCGCGTGCGCGGCACCGCATGGATGGCCGCCGGCGCGAGCTGACCATCCCCCACGAGAGCCGTGAGGCACTGGCCGGATGCCCCCACCGGACGTACCGTGGAGGCATGGCTCTTCGTCGAACGGTGGCCGCGGCATCCGTGGCTCTCGCGGCCATCGCGCTCGCAGGATGCAGTGCGAGCGGGTCGAATGCCCCGTCGTTCCCTCCGATCGAGCAGCCCAGCCCTACGAAGAGCGTGGGCATGCCCACCGATCTGCAGGCGTGGGCGGCCGTGGCCCTCCCCGAAGACAAGACCGGTGGTGCCACGTTCGTCGCGCGCGACATCGGCGCCGTCACCGCGACACAGGGCGCGCAGGTGAGCATCGGGCAGGCCGCGGGCAC